>JAHFAA010000428.1 GCA_023250775.1 Bdellovibrionales bacterium | reverse complement strand
TTCTGACCATGTCGTCCTTTTTTCCCTGCAAATAATAAGGAAAAAACCGAAGAATGCTTCCGGTGAAATCGCCATTGATCAACTCATCTTGGGCCTTGTAGCTCTCATCAATCTCTTGATTGATCTGAGTTATTCTGGCCTTGGTATTTTCTCTTTCTTGGACGATTCGCCCAAGCTCCACTTTGAGATTTTTCTCTTTAAACTCTCGCACCTTCAGCAAGGCCTGGAGTTTAAATTTGTAGCTCATCTTTATTCACTCACTTTTTCTTCGAATGCATGTGGATTGACGGCCCTTTCGGCATTGCGAGCAATTTCCACCATGCGATCAAAAAGCTCATCAATCGTATAAACCTCTCGGCTGTCGACATCCTGTCGCATGAGTGCCATTAAATCGTTATAGATCGCCAAGGCCTTATCAACTTTTTGGTTGGAGCCTTTGGCATAAGCACCTACATTGATCAAATCCTCGGTCTCTTTGTAGGCCGCAAGAAGATCTCGTAGATGAGAGGCCACAATTCGGTGTTCGCCCGTGGTAACTTTGGGCATGACCCGGGAAATAGACGCGAGAACATCAATGGCGGGAAAATGGTTTCGTGAGGCCAGTTGTCGACTGAGCTGAATGTGGCCATCAGAGATAGCACGAACGGCATCAGTAATCGGCTCATCCATGTCTCCACCTTCAACCAACACTGTGTAAAACCCCGTGATCGAGCCGGCACCTTTTTTTGTCCCGGCCCGCTCCATCAATTTTGGAAGTTTACTAAAAACACTCGGCGTGTAACCTTTTTGTCCTGGTGGTTCGCCACTACTTAAGGTGATTTCACGATAGGCCATGGCGAAACGAGTAATGGAATCCATCATCAGCATAACATCGAGAGTATTATCTCTAAAATATTCCGCTATCGTTGTGGCAGTATAGGCGGCCTTAATCCGAATAAGCGGTGACTGATCAGAAGTGGCGACCACGACGACAGATCGTTTCAAACCTTCGGGTCCCAATTCATTTTCGATAAACTCTAAGACCTCACGGCCCCGTTCGCCAACAAGCGCGATCACGTTGACTTGTGCTTTAGTATGGCGAGCAATCATTCCCATCAAAACTGATTTACCGACACCGGAGCCGGCCAGAATGGCAAGGCGCTGACCTTTTCCGGCAGTCATGAAAGCATTAATGGCATGAACACCGGTATCCATGGCCTCGCGAATGGGTGGTCGATCTAAGGGTGACACCGGCTTTCCGAAAATACTGCGAACCTCAAAGGGGCCGGCAATCGGCCCTTTTCCATCAATGGGATTACCTTGAAAATCGATAACACGACCGAGCATATTTTCAGAAATTTTTACAAAGGTTGTAAGACCTCTTAAAAAAACGCGCGTTTCGGAATTAATTCCCGCTAGCTCGTCATACGGCATGGCCATGCAACGATGACCGTTAATGGCGATGACCTCACCTAACGAGCGCTCTCCATATTCCGTGACAAATTCAACCGTACTGCCAATAACTGCTTTTGGTAGAGAGACTTCATAAAGCATCCCGCGATTAGCGTGAATCTTTCCAATTTTTGTATAGGGAAGCGAATACTCGTAAGCGCGATGAATGGAAGATAGATCAAGATTTGGCATCAGTTTTCTCATCAACAGTCTCAAAGAGTTTATCTAGATTACTCAGCTGATCTTCTAGAGTTCCACGAATGATACTGTTCATGGACTCAACGACAACTCCTTGCCCATGGACGTCCTGATCACACTCGTAACGGACATTGTTCAGCTTGCCCATTTTTGCTTCAACCGCTTGCAGAATCTCAGGCATCCTTTCAAAATCGACCTTGTTTACTTGAATAAGAAGATGATCTTTCTGACCTATTTCGATCACTAATTTTTCCAACAGTCGCATGACATACAGGCCGTCATCTTTTAATTCTCGAAGGATGACCCATTTTGTGAGCGTCTTGATCAAGGTATAGAGTTCAATTTTTTGATTCTTCAAAATATTTGTTTCTGTCGCCAGGACATTTTGAATCATTTCATCCAAGGTGCTGAGACGCTCAAGCGCCGCCTGTTGGGTGGCGGCAATAGCATCTTTATGACCACGTTCCAATCCATCCTGGTAACCTTTTTGAAAGGCATCCTCGCGAATCTTTATCAAACGTTTTTCTATTTGCTCTTCGAGATGAAGATCACGCTCGTTTTTTTCCTGATCATTAATGCCCCGATACTGCTTTACAATGGGAGAAATGGAAAATTTTTTTTCCTCTGATTGTTGCCGTTCGGCCTTGATAACTTTCTGATGTTCTGGCGAGCGCTGCTTTTCACGTCCGTCCAATTCTTTGAGCTCAATAGTTCTAACTTGACCATCGATCGTCTTCAGACCATCAAAGCTATTGAAGACATACTCCTTGGCATCGGCAGTTGAAACCACATTCGAGGAAGATTGTTGATTCGCCATACCTTCTTATCTCCCTTATACCAGAGCATCTCCATCGCCACCTCTGGAGATGATGGCCTTGCCTTGACCTTCGAGTTCTTTACATTTCTGAACAATTTCGGCTTGCGCTTTCTCAACATCGGACAATTTGGTTGGTCCAAGAGCTTCCAAATCTTCCATAAGGAGTTGTGCCGCACGGTTCGACATATTCTTGAAGAGCTTGGCCTTGATTTCTTCAGGCGCAGTTTTCATTGCAATAACCAATTTCTGCTGATCGACTTCTTTCAGCAAGGCCTGAACACCACGATCGTCGACATAGACCAAATCTTCGAAGACGAACATGAGTTTTCTGATTTCTTCGGCAAGTTCTGGATCTTTCTCCTCCACTCTTGCCATGATGTTTTTCTCTGTGTTTTTGTCCATCAAGTTCAACATATCTGCAATTGGTTCGACTCCACCCAATTGATTGGTATCGATTGAACCAAGGGTTGAAAGTTCGGTTTTGAGGACGTCGTCGAGTTGTGCAATAAGTTCTGGTGAAACATAATCCAAGTTTGCCACACGAAGCACCACTTCCGCCTGCAGGCCTTCAGGAAGACGACGAAGGACATCCACTTTTCTTTCAGGTGGCAAGTGCGCCACAATAAGAGCAATCGTCTGCGGATGTTCGTTGATCAAAAAGTTTGCCAAAGTTCTTGTATCAACAAGTTCCAAAGATTCCAAAGTATTTGAGGTACCAACTTCCACAATCTGACCAAGCAACTGTTTCGCTCGATCTTCGCCGAGGGCGTTGATAATAAAGTCACGTCCTCTATTTTCCGCAAACAACAGATCGGCATCTTCATTCAACATTGAGTAAAATTCTGCCAGAACTTTCTTCACCAACCAAATCGGCGCTTTCTTAACATTGGACATTACATTGATCATGCGTTTGACGTCGTTGTCGCGCATATGAGTAAAGATCAGCTGGCTGGTGTTTATGCCTAATGACGAGAGGAGAACCCCGGCCTTTTCCTGGCCTGACATAAGGGAGTATTCCACCTCTGGGTCAAGATTGGTTTCTGGTCCTGCTACTGGCATGTTTCTAC
>JAHFAA010000427.1 GCA_023250775.1 Bdellovibrionales bacterium | reverse complement strand
ATCTCTAGAACTGGATTACATGCACTCAAAGCGTTGGCGGTACTGGCCCAGCTTCCTGAAGGGGAATATGTCGGGGCCGCCGCCCTGGCTAAAGAAATAGGGGCACCCCAGAATTATCTTGGTAAACTTTTGCAAACCCTCACGCATGAGGGGTTAGTGGAATCGCAGAAGGGGATGGGGGGAGGCTTTCGCATGGCCAAAAATCCCAACAAGACTTCCCTTTATGATGTCATAGAACCCATCGAGCAGGTTAGCCGTTGGAGTGGTTGTTTTCTCGGCCGGAATAAATGTTCCAGCACCAATCCCTGCGCCCTTCATGGGAAGTGGAAAATCGCGCGTGATACCTATCTGAACTTTCTTAAAACGACGAATCTTTCAGAGATCGGTGATAAGGAATAGAAATACAGATAAATGAAGTAATCACAAGAATGGTCCCGACCACTTGGATCATGCTCAACTTTTCGCCCAAGAGAATGATCGCCAGCGAAATCCCCGTAATAGGTTCTGACGTGCTCAAAATTGCCGCCTCCCAACTTTGAAGCTTTTGTAGGCCGCTTTGAAATAAACTCATGGCGGCGATCGAGCAAATGATCGCCATCGCCAAGATAAGATACCAGATATTTTTGTAGACGAAGAATGCTCGCTGCAAACTGTGGAATCCAAGCAAGCACAAAATGGCTCCTGCCGAAATTTGAATATAAACGACAGACACGAGCGGATCAATTTTTGCCAATTGTCGGCTTGAGATCAAAATATAAATTGCATAGAAAATGGCTGCTCCAAGTCCGAAAGCAAACGAAAAATAATTGGCAATCGAAAAATCTCCCCAGAGTAAAAAAATTATTCCGAGCATGGCGAGAGGGATGGTGAAAATTCGGCTTTTGGGAATCCGTTCGCCCAAGAAGAGTCGGGCCCCAAGAGCAACCCAGATTGGGAAAGTGTAAAGCAACAACACCGCCAAGGAGACGGACAATCCTTGAATAGCAAAAAAATAGAAGCTGGAAAAGAGCGCATAGCCAAAAACGCCAAGAACTATGCAAATAGAAAAATTTCGCCACGTTAATTTTATTTTTTGTCGGCCATAAATGAGAATCAGTCCGAGAAATAAAATTAGGCCGCTGGTGAGAAATCGTAATCCAAGCAATTCGAGAGGTGAAATCCCTTGAGCGTAAGCCGCTCGTCCGAAAATGCCAAGAAATCCGAAGCAAACACCGGCACAAAGAATTTGAAGAATGCCAAGGGTTCGTTGATTCATGCTCATAATATAGAGAATGGGTAATTTAAAGGCCCGATAATTTTATTGCTTCTTTTAGCGAAAATTATGATTGATAATTTAGCTAAATCGTAGAGAGGATTGTTTTATGAAAAAGTTTGGCCCATCTGGTTTCACTTTGGTGGAGATTATGGTTGGTGCGGCCCTGTTGGGGGCCCTTAGTTTAGGGGTTATGCAATTAACCAAGAGTATGCAAAAAGGTCAGAAAACTGTTGAACTCAAAGGACAGAAGAGTGATGTGATGACCACTCTCAAGCTCTACCTGAGTAACAAAAGCTCCTGCGAAGAAACGTTGCGCGGGATTGTCGCCGGACCAACAATTGCTGACTCTACACCTGTTACAAAAATAATTCGAGGCGGCACCGTTCCCGCTCCTGTCGTGGATTTGGGCGCGAATTTAGGCGTTGAGTATGGCGAAGGTGCAGCAAAGATCAAAATCGATTCCATGATGTTGTCCAAGTACGAAGAAACCAAGGCCCCAACTCCCACTGTTCCGGGAGAAGGTACCGCCGTGCTGCTGTTTAACTTTAGAAAAAATTCCAATAGTAAAGATGGAACATACGGGCCGGATACCTATACTGAAAAGATTCCACTGCAATTATATGTCGATAATACCCATAAGGTTGTCGCCTGTATGGATAGAGAAGGAGCTTCAACCGCCGCTTGTGAGATGTTTGGTGGCGAGATCGCCATGGATGCAACAACCGGTGAAATCGTTTGCCAAAAACTTAAGCTGGTTCAGCCTGACAGTTCAAATGGTTTAACCTTATTTAACCAGGCCACCAAGGCCAATTTTCTTCTTGGCCCAGATCAGATGAGTTTTAGCGATCCCACGAAAGGTACGGCCTTACATATCAGGTCATGGGGATCTGCATCCGATATTGAAACTATTGGTGGGCCGCTCGTTTTAAATAATAAAACGGTCAATCAAAAGGTCTGGAAAAAAGATGTTGCCGATGCTGATGGTGATGGAGATGTTGATGAGTTAATCGAAACCAATGAGCCCAACGATGGCCATGTTCAAATTGGTGGTTACGATCCCGCAGATACGAATACGCTCATGGTGGCCGGAACGATCTATGCCCAAGGCGATATTACCTCGGCCGGCAATGTCCATGGGATAGTTTTTATTCCCTCGGATGAACGCTTTAAAAAAAATATCAGTACAATTGAAAATGCCAGTGATCGACTTGCAAAAATCCGCGGCGTTACTTTTGAATGGGAAAAAAATCAAAAACCAGATTCGGGATTTATCGCGCAAGAAATTAAAGAAGTTTTTCCCCACCTGGTGACTGAGAGGTCTGATGGTTATTTCGGCGTGAATTATAACGGAATAATTCCCTATCTGGTTGAAGCGATTAAGCAAGACCATCAAACGATTACGCGTCTTGAAAAAAGAATTGAGGCCTTGGAAAAATTACTGAAAAAAGAAAATCATTAAAGCTTAAAAGTCCAATCAATGTCTTTAATTGGAATCATTCGTGGTTCTTTAAGCGGCGTTTGGCCGTCTTCCATGCGGCACATGGGTCTGAGCTGGCCGATCTTTGTTTTAAAAGTCAGTGCTAGATTTTGTCTTTCTTCTCCCGTCAAAGTGCGGGTTTGAATAATTCTTTTGTAAAAATCAAAGCTCGGTCGAGGCAGGCGAGTGAAGTCGGGACTGTTTCGATCCACCGCCGCGAAACCAAATTTGGGACAGTAGCCATCGCCCCATTCAAAATTGTCGGTCAAGGTCCAGTGGATATAACCAAGAACTTTCACACCTTCACTCATGGCCTTGGAAACGGCGGCCAAATGTTCTGTGATATAGAGTGGACGAAACCAGTCGCTGCCGTCGGCAATACCGTTTTCTGTCATGATAAAGGGGATGCCGTGGTAACGAACATTAAAATCTTTCAAAATTTTGTAGAGTCCATCAGGATAAATGCCACGGCCGGAATCGCTGTATTCGTAGTTTTTATCGAATCCAACGCCGAGACCTTTCACCACTTCGATGCCGTAATAGTTAAGGCCTAAATAATCGAGACTGCCTTCCAGCAGATCGGGGAATTTATAATTAAATTTTATCCAGCTAACTTTTCCACTCAGCTTGGCGAAACCTTTGGCACCATAATAATAAGCAACATTGTGGGCAATCCCAACAGGGTAGGTTGCCTTATGCTCGTGCACCCAGGCGTAGATTTCCTTGTGTGCCCGGGCCATGTTTCTCAAGCTTTTTTCGTAGCGTCCTTTGATCGGTCCAAAATTAAAAA
>JAHFAA010000054.1 GCA_023250775.1 Bdellovibrionales bacterium | reverse complement strand
TTCTCATAGGCCTGTGACAAAGACTCGATGGATTGAACGAAGGCCCCATCAGCGCCAATGGCCTCGATCACATCGTCCACCGGAACCTTAACCAGAATCTTTTCTTTTAAATCTGCCGCACTCAACGTATGCGAGACCTTGGCCCCTTTGCGATGATGATCGTCTCTCACGATCCGGAATTTTTGATTCAGACCATCCACCGGACATTGGGCATTCTTATCCGCCATCATCATAAAACACGCCACCGTGGCCTTGGGAAAAGCACTCACCAAAACATGGCGCTGAAAGGCCACATCCTCCAAGTACGCTCTCCAACCTGCATCGAGCGTCCCGTTCTTATTAAAAAAAGGATTTTCTTGTGAGTCATCAAAAGCTTTGGCCTTGACTTCAATCAACTCAAAGTGATTTCCTTTTTTAATCAGAATGTCGATGCGAATAAAGAGATTTTTATAGCGAATGGCCGGCTCAAAAATAATGACATCTTTATTCTTGAGAAGTTCTTGGGTCTGCTTTTCCGCCTCATCATAGTCCAGCGTTTCGATATCATGGCCGCCAGGATGATAGCATTTCGCGAGTTCACCAACCTGAAATCCGCCTTCGGCCAAGGCCTGCAAAAAAGGATCGTCCATTTTTTGATCGGGGTATTCTTTCTTTTTGGTATAAAAAAGTTTTGTGGGACATTCCATCCCGAGCTTAAAACGTGTTTTAGTCAGAAATCGCGGGCCCGAATAGTTGGGACTTGCCATAATTTTACTTTATAGCTCCCATTGTCCCGAAAAAATGCAAAAGGTTCCAGAGAATTATTGCTGGAGCAATAGTATTCTAAATTACTCGGCTTTTGGGAACTGGCAGTTCAAATGATACTCAAGCAGATCATAATGACTTTCATAGACATATTCATCTTTACAAAAATAACGGTATGTCACTGTCAGAAGCTCTCTACCATAGTCAGAATCACAGCGAAGAGGTTCGCCATTTTGATTGTCATACATCGGAATCCCCTCAAGAGAATACCAACCTTCGGCGCGCGTCCCAACGGCGGCGCAGACGACGTCTTTCTCAGCACAATTTTTATCAGGTCTAAATCGACCACTCGGCATCACCCAGCCCATTTCCCCATCAACATTGCGACAAACCGGGCGCTCGGATGCAAACACTGTTGCAACTGAAAAACAAAGAACAAGAATTGTGACAAGACCTCGCATGCGTTTCTCCTATGATCTGATGGCCCCGGATTATTCACTATTGAGAGGAGAGGTGTCAGTAAAAAATTAAACAATTTTTGTCAGGTCCTCCTTTGAGGCGCGTCACTGCAAGGAATCTAAATTCTTGTGACTCGAGTCTCCATGCCCTACAATGCTTCCACTGGAGAAAGTTATGATACAAAAATTATCCCTCGTGGTTCTTATCGTCTCATGCATGGCCCTTTCGGCCTGCGGCATGCGAAGTATTCCTCTAGCAGAAAATCAAGTTGAGGCCTCCTGGGCCGATGTGCAAAACCAATATAAGCGGCGTGCCGACCTTGTTCCCAACCTTGTCGCCGTGGTCAAAGGTTATGCCACTCATGAAAGAGAAACGCTGGAAGCGGTGGTCAATGCCCGCGCCAAGGCCACTCAAACCCAAGTTAACTTTAGCGAGTTAAATGAACAAAAGATGAAACAGTTCAGCCAGGCCCAAGGTGAATTGAGTTCATCTCTGTCGCGCCTCTTGGTTAGTGTGGAAAAATATCCAGACCTCAAGGCCAATGAAAATTTCAAAGACCTCCAGGCCCAGCTTGAGGGAACCGAAAATCGCATCACCGTCGCGCGCAATCGTTATATTGAATCGATCAAAGAATTTAATAATGAAATCACCGTTCCTCCAACCTCATGGTACAACTCACTCTTCTTGCACAAAAATAAAATGCCTCAATTCGCGGTAGAAAATTTGCAGAAAGTTGAAAATGCACCTGAAGTGAAATTTTAATCATGCGAAAAAATCTATTGCTGCTATTCTTGTCCATCATTTTTTGTGGTGGCGCTTTTGCGCTTGAAGTTCCCGCGCTCACCGGCCCGGTGGTTGACTTGGCCGGGGTTTTTAATCGAAACGAAGAAATCGATTTATCCAATGCCTTGAACCACTACCAACAAAAATACGGCCCTCAAATTCAAATTCTCACCATCCCCTCTCTCGAAGGTGATGTGATTGAAAACTATTCGATTAAGGTCGTGGATCAATGGAAACTAGGCGATAAAAAACGCGAAGATGGTGTTTTACTTTTGCTCGCCTTGAATGATCACAAAGTCCGAATTGAAGTCGGCCGCGGCCTGGAGGGAACTCTCACCGACTTAGGCACCTCTCATATCATTCGCCAGATGACTCCCTATTTTAAAGAAAGTCGCTATGCTCAGGGAATGGTCAGTGGCCTCTCGGCCATCATGGCCTCCTTGGGGGGCGAGCTGGAAAACATTCCGCTGCAAAAGGAAGTCCGTCATCAGGAAATGATGTCTCACGCTTTCACCGTTATTTTCATCATCCTCTTCATCCTTTTTTTCATTGCCAAAACACTCACGGGAAATTTTGGCACAGGCTTTGGCCGACGTGGATACTATACAAGCGGCGGCGGTTTTTCGAGTGGTGGTGGCGGTGGCAGCAGCTGGTCTGGAGGCGGTGGGGGTTTTTCCGGCGGTGGATCCTCGGGTTCTTGGTGATTTTTTTTGGTGAGGTCATATGAAGTTAACTGAAGAATTTAAAAAAAATATTTCTGATGAAGTCTCCAAGTATGAGCAGAAAACCTCGGGCGAAATTGTGCCCGTCCTGGTGCAGGCCTCTGATCACTACCCTGCTTCCCATTATCGCGCCGGCATTCTGCTCGGTTTGCTCGGCCAGTTTGGCGCTTACGTTTTTGAACTCAATTACTCCTTACCTTTTCTTCCTCTCTACTGTTTTGTTGCTTTTTTTGTCCTGGGTTTTTTTCTGGCAAAAATCGGTACGGTTAAACGCCTAATGACCTTTAAAAGCGAAATGAATGAGGAAGTGCACCAGCGCGCCACGGAACTTTTTTTTCAACTGGATACTCACAGTACCAAAGATCGCAATGGCGTTTTGATTTTTCTAACTCAAACCGAGCGACGAATTATTATAATGGGTGACAAGGGCATTCATGAAAAAGTGGGGCAAGAATTCTGGGACAAAATCATTGCCGAGATGATTCCCCTCTTAAAAAACAAGCAAACACTTGAGGCCTTAAAATTAGGGATCCAAAAAGTGGGTGAGGCCTTGGCACAACACTATCCCCGCCATGCGGATGACAAGAACCAGCTCAAAAACGACCTCTTCACATCATAATGCGGGGCTGGCAGCGGGAAAATCCTGGCAGATCATAGGCACACCGGCCTTCTGGATTTCGAAAGCGTCCTTATCGATAGCATCAACCATAGGCAAGATGGCGATCACACGATTGATGAGAGCTAAGGACAAACTTTCCGTGGATTTAATGCCCAAACGCTTGGCCTCTTCAATATGTTGTTTCGCCAATCGAGCGGTATTGACGATGGTGGTTAAATCATTGCGGATAAGGCAGTTAAAAGATGGCCGTTTCGCCAACTCATCCAGCTTCGCTTGAGTAATCCGTCCGACTTCGTCGAGGCCTTTTTCTTTCAGGGCCTTTTTTAATTCTTTTTTAAGCCCGCTGCCATCGGCCGGCATAAATTTTTCTGGCACCAAACCTCTTGGAGCGGCATAAATTTGAAAGACAGGCACAGGTCGCGGCGAGATCAACTCATCACACATGATGGTCATGCCTTTCTTTTGAAAAGGACGAGAGCGCACATCAAAGTAATAGGCCATGATCAGCCCGAAACGTTCGGCCAAAAGAAGCTGATGGGTAATAGTTTTTGATTTCCCATTGGTCAAATCTGCATAGACATCTTTTCTTTCCATATTGGTGTGGATGGCCTCCAGAAGATGGGCCTGAAAACAATTTTGATTATTGCGTCGGTCTTGGCGAATCTCATCGGCCGTAATCATGGCATGAGCGCGCGGGATGGATGCCAAGGCGAGGAATGCAAGGAGACTTAAAACGATGTTTTTACAGGGAGATCTTCGCATATACAGCTCCTCATTTTAAAGAGCTGTAATTTATCAAAAATACGGACGGCGCAACAGTCTCCCTGTAAATGTAACACTAGTGAGGGGCCACAATCGGAGGGGCCGGAGCAATGATAGTGTCATCAATGTATTCCATGACCAGATCATTTGAACGAGGCCCATCGTAGTCTTGTCCGCCTGGATAGTTGCCATTGCCAACGATTTCGTTGGGGTTCAGAGTCGAGCAATAACCTAAATTCTGGAGTCGTGAGCGCATGGCCACCAACTCACTGTAATTTTCGGCCGTGCCAATTGGCCTTGAATCATCCATCATCACATAGATTCCATTGTGGTGACGGATATTACATTGCTTAATATTTTGCGGAAGATCACAGGTGTTACTGCTCAGAAGTTCTTCCAGCTGAGACACGGCGGAATCAAGACCGCCCGAGAGATTGAGCTTGTACCCGCTACGAATCACCGCAATACCTCCATGGCGCTCTTGTCGCACTTCACACTCACCACGTTTACAAACACCGGTATCATACAGGGATCGGAATTGCGCCGTGGCCGAATCAAGACTGTAATAGAGATTCGAGAGCTGTTGCCCGTCCTGAATAACATACCAGGCATTCTCGCCTTGCCTTTTAACCACCTGACAACCTTGCTGAAGATTCTTATTACAAACCTGAGAAGTCTGCAGATCATTCAAGAGAGTGGTGGCCTGTGAGATCGAGTAGTAGGCCGAGCTTAAGCGTTTTCCATCTTGCTCGACATGCCAGACATTTTGTCCGCTGTCTTTTTTAATCATGCAGGTACTCAGGTATCTTGGATCTTCGCAAATTTTCTTGCCGACCAGTGAAGTGAATTGAGTGACCGCACTTTGCAGATTGGTATAACTTGAGCCGAGGATATTAACTCCTCCCACCATCACACGCCATGAATTATCATTATCGGCCTTGGTCACCTTGCATGGCTGACGCAGATATTCCTGGCAAACATGGTTTTGTCTCAATAATTGCATCTCCGTGACAGCACTATCCAAATTGGTATAGCTGCTGGTCAGCTGTTCCCCACCAACGGCAATGTACCAGAGATTATTTCCGTCTCTTTTTCTCAGCTCACAGCCGGCGAAAAAGCTTAGCTGGCACACATTGTCTGCAATCAGATTTTGAAAAACAGTTACGCCTGCATTTAAATTTGTGGTGCTTTGGCTTAGCTGGACCCCATTTTGTTCTACAAACCATAGATCATTGTTCTCACGTTTTTTTAAAACACATAAGGCATCTGAGATTTGACGACAAACAGAATTTTGCTTCAAGGATCTCAACTGGGTCTGGGCCGTACTAAAGTTATAGTAGCCTTCCGAGATGGCGACGCCCGCCTGAAAAATTTTCCATGAATCATTGTTTGGTGTTTTTCTGATTTCACAACCCGCGGTCACGTAAGCGGAACAAACATTTGAGGAAATCAACGATCTCATCTGAGCGATCGCGCTGTCCATCGAGTAGTAGGCACTGGTGATATGTTCATTATTTAAATCCACATACCATTGCGAATTGTTTTCAACTTTCTTAATCGAACATGACACACTCGCAGGTGTGTGGGCAGGACAAATCCCGCTCTGCCGTAACTGCGCCAGTTTATCGATGGCAGGTTGAATACTGTAATAATTATTTGTCAGGGCACTGCCATCTTGCTCAACGTACCAGATGTTGTTGTTGCTTTGTTTTTTGATTAAGCAGATGCCACTGGCGTGAACGTTGTGGCCGACAAAAATAAAAAACAGTACCGGTAATAAAAATTTCATCTTTTTATCTCTTGTTAATATTTCAGTACCTGAGTCTTTTCGGCAAATATATGCAGATTCCTTAATTCCTCATACTATCGACGAGTTGGCATTGTGATAGCATATTTTTTTATCTCAATCGAAGGAATCACCATGGCGCTAAAATTCGTTCCCCTTTTTTTGCTCTTTCTCGCGAATACTCTTCATGCCGCTCCTATGTCACAGGAGGATCATAAGGCCTGTCGCGATGGCGCTGCCGGAATGGCCTTTTTTAAATTTAGAACCGTGCTGAGTGAGACGGCGAAAAGAAGAGTCGCCAACGAAGAGGCGCAAGGGAAAAAAAATGCAATTCCCTTTCACCCTTTTGCCAGCATTGAGAAAAGCGATTGCCAATCAGTCTTTGCCGATATGAATGAGATCTACCAGAAATTTTCAAAAACTTATGCTGCCTGCCTCTATGCTGGTACGCTTGAGCAATTTGCCGCCATCTATGCGGAAGATAATTACGATCCAAAAATCGAACTTCGAAAGCAAATTAATGACAAGATTTACTCAGGATTCTCCTTTGATCGCTGCCCGAGTGCAAAATCAAATATGGAATCAACCCTCACGAAACTTCATGATGCCAAAACCGCCCTCGAACTTTGTGAAACCTCTGCTACGGGACTGAAAGAAATAGGAATGATCTTTCGCGACCAGTGCAGAATTTAGTGGCATGCCGGGTTCCTGGTCTTTTTTGCCAACCGCTTGAAATCACGACAGGAAACTCTTGCTCCTAGGGAAGCCGGCGATTGTTTTGTACAATATTCTACGGGGTACAAAACTTGCTGTTGAGGTATCTGATGCAACAAACATTCTTCATTTCTTTTGCGCTCCTTTTAGCTCCCCTATTTTTTTACACTTCAACCTCCCACGCACATTCGGACAGTGAACCGCCTGTGGATATTGTTCCTGGTGTCCCAAATAGCGTTGAGCAAAACAGGGCGGGATATGGGTGGCTTAATGCCTCCAGCGAAGTCGAGGCCGATTCTCTTTTTCGTCAGGAATGCCCGCGTCCCAATGCTTCCGGAAATATTTCAATTTGCGTCCCCCATAATTCACCTCTGGAGACCGCTTATCATCTGGCCGATAATAATTTGGAAGCAACTTTTACTCGCCTGGCACAGGAAAATGCCTATGAATATTTAATTTTGCAAAGAGCGGCCATCTCCCCCGGAGAACCGTCATGGGATGTTCCGAGTTGTCTCGCCGACAATCCCAAAGTTGCGCAGATGAAAACGGAAGTTGCCAGTCTTAAAAGCAAAAATGAGATGGAACTAAATGAGACGATTCGCACTCTCGGCACCCAGATGAAAGCAATTACCGATATCGCCGAGGCCTCGCGTACGCCTGAACAACGCACCCAGCTTGAAGAACTGAAAAGAAAACATCTCATGGCGGTGAAGTTCAAGGCGGTCAAAGAATCGATGAAACCTGATCGCATGGCCCAGGCCTTCTTGCTGGATAAACAACTTGCCCTGGCGCAAAGCAGGGCCTGTGGCAGTGGTGGAATTCCCCGTAAATGTATGAGCATCAGAAAAAACCGCGATCGGATGCGCCAGGCCTTTCCTTCAGTCTTCGGCGGTGGTCTGACTGAGCTTGAGGCCTTTGGCAATCCAAGCGAGAGACGAAATTTTGAAGAAAAAACCTTGCAGGCGGAAATCTCCGGAGTCGCAGGAGCTGTTTATTGCAATACCACTCCCTATAGTCGCTTTGAAAAATCGATTTACCGCATGATGGGCTACAATGGTGCACCCAATCCCATTCCTGGTGCCGGCACCGGGATAGGCACAGGAGTCATGGACGGATGTGCCAGCTCAGACCAAGGAACCGCCGCCATTGCACGCGGAGAAAATGCTGTCACCACCGCCTTCCTTACTGATCAAGGTTATCGACAAATTGTTTCCAACACCAATAATACCGCCGCCTATACGCTGGCACGAAAAGCAGGCTTTGATGCCAGTCGTGGTGTCGGCACACCGACCAGCGCCCCTGTCGACCAACGCATGGTCAATTCCTACTCTACTTTTACTCAGGCCGCAGTTCACATGAATCATGTGCAAGAGGTCTATGCCGCCGGCCAGATGGGTCTCTTATGCACGCGAAGCAATTTGCGTGCCCTTACACAATTCCAGCCTCAGGCGGTGAGACAAGCGGTGTTGGATCAAAATGATCCACGTTCGCGCGAAGGACTCACCCGCTTGATGTGCAGCAAGGGAATTATGGAGCGCTTTCAAGCAGACGATCAAACCCAGGATTGTTCGGGCGTGACAGGAGATCCCAATTCTCCAGCAGGAATGACCATCAACCGCACCAATTATGGTTTTCCCTTTTCTAATGATTCAAATTATAAGTTAACCAAATTGCCCGACGGCTCTCTGGAAGTGGCGACAAAAATTAACTACCGCTTCACCTATGATCCTTCACTTGATCCAAGTTCAACAGCATATGCCGGCGATGCCAATGTTCCTGCCACCGCTCGAAAAACTCAAGCAGAACAACAGGCGGCGTTTAACACCAATACCGCCGGCTGGGTCGCCAGATCCACGGCCTGGTATAACAGCAAGAGCGGCCTAGTGGCAGATCCAAAGGTCAAATTTAAAATTGAAACCTGTTCGACCTGCGCTGACAACGACAAGCCCCGCGTTTCCGTCTCATCCTGTTATCGACGCGGAGACCGGCCAAGCAATTTTGCCGCCGAATTTCCTGGTCAGGCCTGGGACAGTCATAAGTGTTGGTACAAGAACGGAGTAAACAAATACAGCGATTGGAATGATGCGGGCAATTTCACAACGTCCATGGACGACGCTACAATCATGCATGAGACCGGACATAACTTAAGTCTGTCAGACGAGTATGTTGCAGATTACTATCCCGCCAATCCCGTGGCCGAAAACGGAGCGGTTAGCTGCAATTCCACCATGGGTAGCACCAATGGAAGTTGTCACACTTTGTATGCCAGACATTTGTTGGAGATGACCAGACCGGCACGCGCCTGTCCACGACCTTAAAAAAACTATGGAGAAAAGAGCTATGTCATATATTAATTTTTTGAAAAGAGCGTTTTTTGTTTCCGGGGCATTGTTGATGGGGGCCTCTACCTATGGGGCGAGCAGCAGCATCAAGGTTCCAGGTAAAATTGATTTCACAAAAATCTCCGCTGGTTTCAGCTACTCCCACAACGAGAGTTCGGCCAACGGAAAAAGAATCGGAGTGTCCGGCCGACTCACACCCAACGGCTACTTTTATGCCGGTAGCATTTATTTCGGTGAAAATTTTGACGACTGCTCCAACCGCGGTGGCGATGCCGTGGCCGTCATGCCTGATACAGACCGTGAAGCACTTATGAAGCTCGCCTTGCTTAGCTTTAACGAAAATCAGACTGCTCTTGGCAACGTCAGAGGGACCAACGAGCTGGGGCCGCAGCTTTCGGTGGAACTGGGAGCGCAAATGGGAAATGCCTCTATCACTAAATACGGCCCCGATACCCAGAAATTTCAAAATGCCTTGACCAAAGAAATCCAAAAAGCATTTGATGATCCAAAACAACGCAAAAACGGGCTCGAGCTTTCAGTGGCGCTGGAAAAAGAGCAAGTGATTTTCACTCTGACAAATATCGGGCAAAACCCCGCCACCATTATGTTGCCAGATCAGGCCTCCGCCCATTTTTCCTATCGAAACGAAGAGCACGAATTCGGTGGTTTAAAATATGCCGTGAATCCCTCTCAAAAAGTTATCAAACTGAGTCCCAAAGGGAGTTTCAAAATCGCGCTTATGAAACCAAAAAACTTTGAGAAGTCCAAAACTCTCTTTCTTTTTGATAATCTCACCGATGTCTACAATGATAATCCTGAAATCGAGTCGCTTCCCAAAGTCCAAGTCTGTTCGCGCCTGAAATAGTTTTTTTGATCAGGACTAAAGCCGACTGTGCCCAGGACTCCGCAGGAGAAAAAAGTGTCCCGCAGGACAGTTTTTTCGACTAAGGCCAGTCGCATGATGAAAAAACTTGTTTTGAATATGGTGCCCAGGACTGGAACGCTCTCGCTTGTTTCGCAAATTTTTTACGTTCGCAATCTCAAGGCCCCTGATTACAAAATTTTACCTTCGTTTTCATGCAGTTAGCAATCACTTTAACAAATAAAACCGTGGCCCACGTTTGTCTTCTGTCGTTGTCTTTTTTGGGGTATTTTCGCGTGGGATGGCTCATATTTAGCTCATGCCGGTAATATATGGCCTGTATTCATTTAGAGGACTTCAGCGATATTAAGAAATTCTCTACAATAAAGAGTTCATTCCTAATCTCGGTGAGGGGCTTGGCAATTTGTTCCATTTGCTGGTCTGAATAATCGAGGATCTTTTTTCCATTTCGCGTGAGCGAAATAATTTTTTTCCTTAAATCACGGGGATCTTCTGTAACAATGATCAGGTCCTTACGACTCAGACGCTTTAAACTCTGAGTAAGTGTACTTGGATGCAGTCTCACGGCCTCTGATAGTTCCTGTGCTGAAGTAGCAGGCATCTCAATTAAGTATTTAAGAATTGACCACTGAACAATGCTTAACCCAGTTTTCCGTTCGGCCTCTTTGTTTAAATTATGCAGAAGAAGTCCAACATTAAATACAGACTTAAGGGGATGCTGCGGATTATCCATTAAAAATTCCTATCTAAAAAAATGCAATATCGTTTTAAATACTTTGTTAATTTCGCTTTGCTTTTGAATGTAGTATTGCGCCTGTGATGTCCTCTTATTCCCGACTCTCACCGTAAAAATACGAGCATTGGGCAATGAAAAAACATCTTCATCCGTGTCATCATCGCCGATGTAAAATGCGGACTTAATTCCATTTTGAAGCATAAGTTCCACCAGCGCAACGCCCTTATGAGGCGCGCCCGGCGGCAAAAGGTTTACGACACATTTGCCAAGAATCATTCTTGGTCGTGGATCAAGGTTAGATGCAATTTTTAAAATAGCAAGTTTGGCATTTTTCTTGGCGATACTTTTGCGATAATGAATAGCAAGAGAAAATTTTTTGTCCTCAATCTCAACGCCACTTTTTAAATGTTCGGCGGGCAAGTGTTTCTTTATTGTAGTCTGCCATGTCGCGCAGATTTTATGGGCGGTCTCTAAGACATCGGGACGGGTTCCTAATCCTTCAAGGCCATGATTGCCTATTACATGTTTCGGAACAAATTTTAAATGTTTTTTGAGATCAGCAATGCTTCGGCCTGAAATAACAGCAACTGGTGCATGCGTTGAAAGTTCTTCTAAAAGAAGATTCGTGGTCATAGAGATTGTAGCCTTTCCAGGCTCAGTCACAATCTTAGAAAGAGTACCATCAAAGTCGAAGGCATAAAGTGTTTTTGTGAATGAAAGTGATTCTAAAATTTTGAGATTATCGGAATTAAAAAGTTTTTTCATAACTAAACAGTTTTGACTCCATTACTTGCGCCCGATTGAACTTTTCCTAAAAAACGAACTCGACTTCTCAAACGTGCAGCATCGACCAGCATTCTTCCGGCCCAGCGAAAAACGTTGAATTCTTGAATGAGTGAACGCATATTGCGCATACGAGTTCGCTGTTCACTCTCTGGCATTTCCAGTGCCATGTGTAAGGCCGCAGCACACTGGTCAATATTGTAGGGGTTCACAATTAATGCCTCGGGCAGTTCTTTGGAGGCGCCAGCAAACTGACTCAATACGAGGACTCCTCGTTCATCATCACGAGAAGCGACAAATTCCTTCGCTACAAGATTCATTCCATCATGCAGACTACTGACGAAACAAAGATCAGCGGCCCTGAAATATTCAAAAATCTGATCTTGTTCATGATGCTCTACTTTCAAGCAAATCGGATCAATACCATCTTTTCCAAAACGTACATTTATTTTTGTGGCCATTTCCCTAACTTGCACTTGAAAGTGCTGGTATTGATCAATGGTTGAGCGGCTCGGAGCTGCTATTTGTATAAATGTAAATTTTCCAATCCATTTTGGTTCAAGTTCGAGCAACCGCTCCACGGCCATAAATCGTTCTAAAATTCCCTTTGTATAATCAAGACGATCGACCCCAATTCCGATCATGTGATTTTGAGGAATTCCATTAATCTCTCTGATATGTTGTCGGCATTCTATTATCGTCTTCTGCCCTTTAAGCCATCGAGATGGGTATTCAATCGAAATAGGATAGTGATTAACTGCAGTGAGCTGATCGCCATAGGCGATTGTGGAAGTTTCTCTGTCAATTCGGCTTTGCAAAAAACGATCTACTGTGTCGATAAAATTATTGCAATGAAATCTAGTATGAAATCCTAGAATATCACTCCCAAGTAACCCATCAAGAATCTCTTCGCGCCAGGGACAGATTCCAAAGGCCTCAGGATTCGGCCAAGGGATATGCCAGAAAGTGATGATCGTTGCACCAGGCAATTGCTGTTTGATCATTTTCGGTAAAAGTCCAAAATGATAATCCTGAACCAAAACCACTGGGTCTTTAGTTTTTGCCTCTTTAACTACAGCATCGGCAAATTTCTGATTCACTTGGACATACTGTTTCCAATCAGCGGTTCTAAAAGTGGGACGGGTATGGGCGATATGACAAAGCGGCCATAGCCCTTCATTGGAAAAACCAAAGTAGTATCCCGCTTCTTCTTCCTTGGTGAGCCAAACGCGACGAATTTGATAAGATGGATTTTCAGGAGGAACTCTCACACGATCATTTTTATCAACGGACTCACGATCGGCACTACCACTTCCATGGGCGATCCATGTTCCTGAGCATGCTCTCATAATGGGTTCGAGGGCCGTCACCAGGCCACTGGCCGGGACCTGAAGTTCAATTTTATCATTTCGTTTCACATGAATATAAGGCTCGCGATTTGAGACAATAAGAATCTCATCACCTCGAAGTTCATCATGAAGAATTTCTTTTAGCGCCCGAGGAGTCCAAGTTACTTGGTTCTCGTCGCGCGTCTTTCGATCACTTTCCAAATCACGAATTAAGACTCTAAGGTCCTTTACAATAGGGCGAAGTTCGGGCGAAGTATTGCGAAGAGTCGGCCTTGTGATGAATTCTTCACCTTTGATTAACGCTCGAATTCCGGCAACCCAGCCTTTTAAACTTATTCTTGCTATGAATACTGTGATCAATGAAATGATGGCCGCCAGTCCTGCAAAAAATAAAAAGATATAATGCTTTGTAGTTTTGCTTCGTTTTTCAGCAAAGCTCATGTCGTGAACTAAAACAAGTTCTCCCTTTGATTGCCCTTCATCATTTTGTAGGGTGCGAAATGCGACATGGAGTGGACCATGATCCAATTTAATGATCGAGTTGAAGCCAAGCTCACCTTCTTTTAGGTCGGCATGGGCACACAGAATTTCGGAAGGAAAATTTTCGGTCTTATAAAGGAGTTCACCTTTTAAGTTACAAAATCCTAAAGCATAAATACGTTCATCTTTCAAAATCTTTTTAAAAGAGGCAAA
>JAHFAA010000053.1 GCA_023250775.1 Bdellovibrionales bacterium | reverse complement strand
AGCCGTTTCGGCAAAGTGAGCAATGCTGGGCGAACGCTTAAGGGCGGTTTCTCGTCGAGCTTTTCTGAGTGAGACTAAATTGAGTCGATAGGCCAAATAGTTAAGCACGGTCATGGCCAGCCAAAAAGGAAGAAGCCAGGGGTTCGCCACACTGATCAGCACTGTCATGGCCAGGATATCGAAAACCAATCCTATAAATTCCGCCAGCGGGCCGCCGAAGATTCTAAAAACATTGTTGTAGTCGCTGGAGAAGCGGGTCACCACTCGCCCGGCGGGGGTGCGGTCGAAAAAGCTCATGGGTAAACGGGAGGTGCGTAAGGTGGTTTCATCATAGATGCTGCTGACGGCATCGGCCGATAATCGAGAGATGGCGATGCGATAGGTGAGGGTCAGGATCATGCCGATGGCCGTGGCCAGGCAGAGGAGACCAAGCGGCCCCCAAAGATCGCCGCCCAAATAATGCAAAAAGGTTGGCATAGGACGGCAGGGATTAGGACGCACGCACAAGGAGTCTACCCACAGACCCACTAAGTTAGCGTTACTCAAAAGTGCCACGCGCCCCAAAAATCCGAGAACGAGAAAGAAAAAAGTTCGCCCGATAAAAGGTCGGTAGGCCTGAAAAAGAGTATTGCCCACGCTGCGGGCGTAACGGCCTTTGAAGCGAGTCTCTTGTGCCATGAATGGTTTTTGAGGAATGGAAGTCATTACGCCATCTCCTCTTCTGTCGGGGGCGCTGAAGCTGGTGCTGGTCCCTCTGTGCTCACAACAGGTGGTGCCTGAGTCGAGATCGGTGCCGGAACGGTTTCTTTAAAGATGAATTCGCGGAAGGCGGATGAGCGTTCCAGTAATTGGATGTACGTTCCTTGCATGGCAATTTTTCCATCTTGCAAAAAGAGAAGTCGGTCACAATGGGGGAGAATGGCGGTTCGATGGGTTGCGAGCAGGCGCGTAGCATGGGCCCAGTCGCCCAAAAGGAGCTTGTCGATTAGCTTTCTTTCCGTATCAACATCCACGGCAGATAAACTGTCGTCCATAATGATCAGAGGTCGGTGAGCGAAGTGAGCGCGCGCCAGACCGATACGCTGGCGCTGGCCTCCTGACAGATTAACTCCGCGCTCGCCAATTTCCGTCAGCAGGCCTTCACTTAAATGTTCTTCCTCGGGATCAAATTGAGAAACCTTAAGCGAAGTTTGGACGTGCGTCGACTCGGCAGAGTGTGTAAAGGAGGTCTCGCCATATTCGAAGAGCACATTTTCAAAGAGGGTGGCGCTGACTGTAACGCCCTCTTGCGGGATATAGGCCATGTGTCGGCGCACCTCTTGTGATTCTGGTCCCTGGGTTTCCACGCCATCCAAGGCGAAACGCTCGAAAGTCGCCCCCACGGCACCTACCAGCGATTGCAGCAGCAAAGATTTTCCGCTGCCCACTTCTCCCACGATGCCCACCAGCTCTCCCGGTGTCAGCACCAGATCAATATCGGAAAGCAATTTTTTGTTTTGGATACTGAGATTGAGCTTACGAACTTCCAAGGCGGCCTCTGGCGCAGTGGCGTGAGCACCGACTGCCCCTCGAACCTGCGGAGGAGTCAGAGGACTATTGAAGGCATTTTGCAGACGTCGAATGGATGAAAGAGAGTCAAGGACGATGACTAAAGTCCAGGGCAGCTGGCGCAAGGGCCGCGACAAAAAAACTCCCACAATCCAAAGGAGCGAGAGAAGTTCTCCGGCGGTTGGAGGCGAGTCGTGCCCGCGCAGGTTTAAAAGCAACATCACGGCCATGATATTGAGGAGGTAGGTGGAGCTGCCGGCCAGGGTGTTCATTATTTGACCATTGGTGACCATGGCCTTGCGGTTGTCCGTTTCTTTGACACGCATTTTGAAAATATTTTTTTCGGCGGCGGTGACTCGGCCTAAGATCCGCAACGAGCGAATATTTTGCACCCATTCAGACACCAGACCGGTGCGTTCGGCGGCAAGCTGTTTGAAGCGATAAAAAAAGTGCGATTGTCTATGGGCCAAGAGAAAATTGATGCCCGCCAGACCTAAAATGGCCAACCAAGAAGCAAAGGCCGGAATGTTATAAAGGGTATGCAAGGCAAGCGGCGCAATGAGAATGGGAAAGAGCATCGAGAGACCGGAGGCCAAGGCCTGATCTAAAATAGCAGTGGCCCCTGGTAAATCAACGGCGAACAAGGACACCGCTTCACCCACTGGCCGATGGGCCAGGAAACCTCCCGGCCCTTCAAGCACACGATGATAGAGCGCATCGCCGATATGTTTTTGCGAAATAATAGATTCTCGAGAGGTCAGCCACACATTCGCCTGCATGAGGAATTGAGAGAGCAGGCCGAGCGCAAAGGCCGCCCACAACGACAGTACCACTGGATGTCCGGATAAAAGCCCATCCACAAAACCTTTTTGGTAATAGGGTGAGAGCACGCCCGTGAGGGCCGAGGTCAGAGCACACATTAAAACCAAGACACGCCACTGCCATCGGCCAAACAGCAGTTGCTTTAAAAGATTTTTGGCATGAAGGGTGGATTGCAGTTCTTCCATTCTTTTAGCGCAATGACCGAGAGGAATGCTCGGCTTTTGTGTCCATTTTTGCGTCCTTGAAAGCCAACATTATGAGGGGCACTTCGCCCTTATTCAAGTTTCGGGCAGTAATAATTTCGCCTCGAATTGCCGATGAGGTGAGGGGAGTTTAAGCATGAAAACAATAATTATCATTTTGGTGGTGACAGTACTCAGCGTGCATGGCCTTGCAGGTGAAGTCAGAGAGATGAGTGAGACAAAGGAAGTGTTGGCAGCTCAAACCTTACAAAAAAGTCTTATTGGTCACTTCGCCAAGTCTTTCGAGAAGGCCATTCAAAATGAAGTAGATTTCTATAATCAAAATAGATTAGGACGAGATTTCATCAAGAAGGCCACTGCTGGACTCGACCCCGACGATGTTCAATATATTCTGGGCCTGCAGCAAGAAAATATACAGCTCATGCTGCCAGCACTGCTCTTGGTAAAGGGAAAATATACCGCCGTTGTTCAGGGAGTGTCACTCAGTTTTGGCCCCGAAGAAATTTTGCGAGGACAGATTCTGATTGCTGGCAAGGCCTTCACCATTCATCCCAGTAAAACAATGCGCGAAATGCGAGGGGACTTAGAGGCCTTTATTGTGGAACAGAAAATTGTCGAAAATCAGGATACAGATAACGCCATTCTTCGCATCGTTACCTCCTTCTTCGGAATTTCTCGCGCCGAGGCACTTGTCCCCATCCTGGTGATTGCCGTGGTCGTGCTGATTGCGGCGCTGGGAGTTGGTTTTTGGATGAAATCCAAGCGTGCCAAATTGTCTGCGGTTAAGGAGGCCCTCCGTCAGGCCGATCTAGACATGGCGAAGAAGGCCGAAGCTTGCGAACAAAGTTTCGAAAGCGATGCTTCTTACGACACCACTTTTGATTTGATGGGTACTATCTTGGCAAGAAAAACTGAATCAACGGCCGCTGGCGCTTTCTACGCCACAATGCTTAATGATTCGGACAATGGAAATTCCAGCGAGCACTGCCAGAGTATCGTGAACAATTTTGTGCAGCGGACGCTGGGGGGAACTTCTACCGCCGCAGGCGATACCAGTGAGATCGGTGAATTGCGTCTGCAACTGTGTGGTGGTTCTGGCGTGCAGCAGATTTTACTGGGCGAGGGGGAACACACCGGAAATTTTGCTCGACTAAAAAACTGTCTGGCCCAATTTCATAGGGCGCATCAACAGATTACCGATAGTAATCGTGATTCCTCATACATTGATAGTGAGTCGGGACTTCTTCGCAATCGCAGTTACTACAATCGCTCGATCGGAAGATAGGCATCCTAGACAAGTTTCTTGTAGTCAATGAATTCGATTTTCGCTACATTGTGACAGTGTGAGTGGAAGAATTTAATGATCTCAATTGTTGTTCCTATTTATAACGAGTCTGGAAACATTCAAGAGTTGTATACTCAGATTTGTCATAGCATCGGACAAGAAAAATTTGAAATTCTCCTCGTGAATGATGGAAGCACGGACCAGTCTCTCGAGATCATGAAGGAACTCGCCCGGCTTGATAACAGGGTTCGTTACTTTTCTTTGTCTCGCAATTTTGGCCACCAAGCGGCGTTGCGTGCCGGAATGGAAAACGCGTTGGGCGATGCTGTCATTTCAATGGATGCTGATTTACAACACCCACCACAAATGTTGCCCGAGTTTATCAAGAAATGGCGCGAGGGGAACGATATTGTCTACACCATTAGACAGGATTCTGAAGATGTAGGGTTTCTCAAAAAAACATTCTCACGTTTTTTTTATGCTTTTGCTTCAAAAGTTTCGGGCCTCTTGCTTGAACCAGGAACGGCCGATTTTCGCCTGGTTGATAAAAAAGTTTTATCTGTCCTCAACAATTTAAAAGAGTCCCATCTCTTTTATCGCGGCATCATTCCATGGATTGGATTTAAAAGATGTTCCATTCCCTATCAGGCGAATGCCAGAACTTTCGGAAAATCTAAGTATAGCTTGGTAAAAATGATGAAGTTGGCCTTAGTCGGGTTATCTTTTCAATCCGTGCGCCCTCTTTATGTTGCCATTGGGGTCGGGGCCACGATGTGTTTTCTTTCCATGATGTATTCCGGTTATGCCGTCTACGTTCACTTCGTGACAAAAAGCACCGTGTCTGGTTGGACCTCTCTGGTCTTATTGCAGACGTTTATTGGGGGTATTCAACTGATCGTTCTCGGTTTCGCCGGCCACTATATTGGACAGATTTCCGAAAATATAAAATCCAGGCCCCATTACATTATCGCTGATACCAATTCAAAATGAAAATGAGCGAACAGAAGATCGTAAAGCTACAGCAGACGTATTTTTTCTTCTGTGTGATCTTGATCTTTTCAATTTTGTTATGCAATTTAAAAAGACTTTCCTTCCTATGTGAGAATGCCAACGACTTTGGCATTCAGCTTCAGGCGGCGTTGGAGCTGTCGAGCTTAAAGAGTTTCAATCCCTATAATAGCATCATGCAGATCAAGATTTTCAACGATCATTTTGATCCTGGGATGATTTTTCTCGCCGTTCCTATGATGATTTTTGGACCCCATCCCGAATGGGTGATGATTGTCGAATGGTCGGCCTTCGCTTCCATTTTTGTTTTCTTATATTTTACTCTTCGTCCAAGCAAACTATGGGGGATTGATTTTTTGATTCCTCTCTCTCTCGTAGTTTTTTCGCGCAGTCTCTTGCAGGGACTGGAGTTTCCGGTTCACCCTGGAACTTCGGTCATGATTGTGCTCTTTGTGACGACCTTTGCCATTTTAAAAGAAAAAAATCCTTTTTTAATTTTCTGCCTGGTCCTGCTCTCTTGTTCTTTTCGTGAAATCCTTCCCTTTATGTTTATTGGGATGGGAGGGTTTTTTATTTTGCAACGGCGATTCAAAATTGGTCTTCCTGTTTTGATTGCTGGAAGTCTCTGGCTTTATTCGTTCTTCATCTTGCGCCCAATGATTTTGGGTGAAAGCGCCGATTATGGCAGGTCCATTTTAGTGGGATTTCAAAATGCATCGTTGAGTGAAAAATCTTTTCTCCTTTTGAAAAAACTAACCGCCTTTAGAGTCCTTGAATGGAAACCCTTTGCCGGGTTACTCTTTTTATCCTTCGTCACGCTCTGGAAAGATGTCAAAAATTGGCGTGACTTATTAAAGCATCCCCTTCTTCCCATTTATGCCGCGACTTTGATTGGAGTCATGATTCATCTCTTCGCGGGAAGACTGGCCCACCACCATAGCATTTCCATTGTGACTCCATTGCTGTGTTACCTTTGTTACTATCCGTTTTGGGAACGTGCCATTTTCACTCATCGCTGGGTGCTTGTTGTGGCGCTGTTCCTCACGATCGGAACATCCTTCGGTCGCTATACGAAGTTTATGCACAACGTAGTGTCATCTCAGGGGCCTAATTGTGATATGAGCAGAGACAACGCCCGCGCGGTCAAAGAATTCAAAACCTTTATGCAAACGCTTCCCGTTGAGGGGGAGTTCCTGGCGACAGATACTGCCGCCTCGGCGATTTTATCTCCCGGCCGCAAAGTTTATGAGTATGCCTTTTATCGCCACCATCCGCCCTTTTATGATTATATTGTTTGGGATCGCAATCCTAAGGCCGATTATTGGCCGATTAATTTTGGTGATGCCCAAAGAATTTTGGAGAAGTGTAAAGGGCAGGGCCGAATGCTTTTTGAAAATGCCAGCTATTCTGTATGGTCAGGAAAATTTGCCGAACCTTGCTTTGAGCTTAATCGTTTTGCACTCTTTCGTGAGCTTCGCGCGTATTAAATTTATCCAATTCAATTTCTAAGCTCTTCATTCGCTCTTTTACCTCATGAGAGAGCAGGGCATTTAATTCGCCTTGCCAATTATAGTTTTCATAGCTTTTGGGGAGAGACTGACGGAGAGTGGGAGAATCAAATCCCGGATGGGCCATGATTTCGGCAACTTCATTTTCTCCAATTTGATCAAGAAAATTTAAAATGTGCTCTTTTGTTAGTCCTCCAGCACCGACAAAGCCAAAGGCGAGGTCTGGTGAGTCGACGGAAGGATTATTTTTAAAAAAACGCTTCCTTTGCCGTTGTGAGAGACGCTTAAGAATTTGCGCCTGCATTTTTCGAGTGGTGAAAGGCTCCCCTCGGTCAATATTTATTGGCAGACGTAAATTGTTGATGCCATATTCTGCACAGAGGGCCAACACAAGTTTCCCGATGCGTGGAAGGAAATGGAGATGTTGTGTCGAGTTCAGAAAAGGAATGCGGCCAACTTCTAAGAGAAAGGATTCAATTTGTAGCCTAAATTCTCTTTCAAGCTCGATCATTGAAATTTGTCTTCTTAGGAATTTGCTTAAAAACTGCTTCCAATTTTTATGTAAGCATGGTCGATTATTGAAATAATTTTCCCGATCCAGAAGAGTTTTAGCATCAGTCCCGCTTAAGCAATAACCCTCAACAACACTGAGGTGCAGTCCGACCTCTAGAGAGGGAGTGTTTTTGCTCAGCTCAACGGCATATTGGGTATAGGGAGCATTCATGAGCAGGGCCGTCGAGGTGATAATCCCCTTGGTATGCCCGAGGATAATTCCATCGCTAATTTCTTTACTGATTCCAAAATCATCAGCGCAAACGATGAGTCTTCTAGATGTTGGGGGCTTGTTGTGCATGATGTTATTTTAGCTGGGTCAGCTATCCATTCAAGCTATATTATCAAGTATGTATTTTTCGACGTGATAATATATTTTTAGTAACTTCGGGTATTTAGCGCCATTCCTAAGGGCGAGTCCACAATAAGCTATACACTCAGAACAATCTAACGGAAATAACATAATCTATTCTTCTAACAATGACACGAACCAACGCCGAAACTCAGGTTTTTTTTATTTTTTTTGAAGTTGTGAGTGGGCCATTCTCATTTAAAATGGAGAATGCTCTGAAAATAGGATTGGGATGAAATTTTTATACATAGAACCCGACGAAGACATCCGCGACATTTATGCCATGAAGTTGGAAGCAGATTTTTCGGCCGAGATTATCTCAGCTTCCAACGAAAAAGAGGCCCATCAGCTCTATCAAAATGAACATGGTCGTCCTGACTTGGTGGTTGTGTTGATCGATGCAGGGGCCGCCTCGGATTATTTTCAAGCGTGTTACAACTTTTTTAATAAAAATCATAAGATTCCTTTTTTTATTATTCACGATGGTGAATCGCTATCCAAATTGAAAGGTATTGAATCTTTCGCCACTGATCATTTGGGCAATCGGGCACTCAAAAAACCCATTCAGGCCGATATCTTCCGTAAAACGATTATGGAATGTTTAAGCTCGAACAATAATAATTTGAATTGGATTAAAAATGCCGAACACGGACACAGCAAGGTCAAGATCAACAATTTTTTAAAATTTAATACTCTTCCTTGTGATGCTTTCATTCGCTTGGGCGATACCAAATTTGTGAAGCTGATTAATGCTGACGACATGTACACGACAGAAGTTATTCGAAAATATATGCAAAAAAATGTTGAGCATCTGTATGTTCACCAAGAAGATTATCCAGCATTGGCAAACATCGGCATTCAAACCTTAATTTCTTTGTATGATCGTAAAACCGAGACCACCTCACTTCAGCAACTAAACCTTGAAGCGTTGGAAAATATCCATCATGCCATTCATGAGATCGGCCTTACCAAAGAAGCAGCGGAGCTAACCAAGAAAACTATTATTTCATCGGCCGGTTTGGTCAAGCGGGTGCGCAGTATTGCCGACCTCTTAAATAAGATGAAAAGCAGCGGAAGTTATATTTACGATCACAGCATGAAGATGACGTATATCTGCACCGCCATTGCCAAGCATACGGAGTGGGGGTCAGATTCGACAATTTTCAAGTTAAGTCTTTCCTGTACGATGCATGACATGACCTTGGAGAATGATGATCTGGCCCGGATTGAAATTCTTACTGATCCTCGGCTGCAGAAGTTTGAGCCTGCCCTGATTGAGGCCTTTAAAAATCATCCCCAGGATGCCGCCAAACTGATCAAGGATTCAAAGGAGTTCCCACCAGACGTCGATTTCATTGTGGCCCAACATCATGAAAGACCTGATGGCTCGGGATTTCCGCGCGGGCTGATGAAATTGCGAATTGCCCCTCTCTCGTGCGTATTCATTCTGGCACACGAATTTGTGAACAGAATAGAGGAGATGGGCGGTGTTTATAATCAAGAAAATCGTGATCGAGTCTACCAGGCCTTAAGCCAGGAAATGTATACTTTGGGCAATTTCAAAAAGCCTTTTGCCGGTCTTCGCAGTGCCTTTAATCTCGCGCCGAAAGAAGATAAAGCAGATATTGAGGCCAACAAATCTTAATCTTTATCCACTAATTTGTGACTAAAAAGTGTAAAAGGTCCGACATCATCTGACTTTTTTGCTGTCTCAGTAAGCCAGAATAATCTCTCCAATTTCACTTCCAGCGCCTGCGCCAGCTTCAAAGCGATTTCGACGCTGGGAATAGAGAGCCCGTTTTCAATAGCATGCAAGGCCTGGCGAGAAATGCCAACAGTTTCGGCCAAGGTCTTTTGTGAAATATCCTTGTCCACTCGGGTGTCTTTCAATCTGTTTTTTATCATGTGTAAAGTATACTTTACCTAAAAATTATGTCAAGTAAAGTTTACTATCTTCCGATATGTCTGTTAGCTGTGCTAACTTAAGCACAACATCAATCTGAGGAGGTTGTTATGCCAGCTAAAACGAAAGAAAGAATGTTAGGGACCATCAAAAACATCGAAAAAAACTTTCAACAAATGTTGAAAAATGAAGATGTGAAAAAAGTGCTTGCCGATATGAAGAAAATGAAAAACAAGCGCACAAAGCAATTTGATCAATTGTTAAATGAGTCTTGGGATGACATTAAAAAAGGTTACTCAAGAGAAGTTCGCGGTCTGGAAAAGTTTTTTGCCAATGAAAAGCAAAAAGTTAATAAGGCCTTCCAAGAGCAATTGACTGAGTTGAAGAAATTCAAACAGGCCTTAGAGGATCATGTGGCCTCTGCTCGCGGCAAGAAAGTACGCAAAGTCGCCAAAGGAAAAGGCGCTGGAAAATCAGCTGCACGCAAATCTCCGCGTAAGAGAAGTACAGTAAAAACTTCTCCTGTTGTGATCAATCAATCAGCTAATTAGTTAATTCTTTCCTCGTGGGGTCGATCCCACGAGGAAAATTCCCTCCTAATATGGCATTTTTACACGACAATTGACTCCAAACGCCTGTGAGGAGTACAACCCCCAGACTTTAAATAGGGGGCCCGGTGAAAAAATCATTCATTCTCTTTCTGCTGCTTCTTAATAGTCTTGCTTACGCTGTGGACTGTGACTTTGAGCGAGGACTCAATCCAAAACAACTTAAAACTCTTCGGAGTGCCGATAAGCTTAAACGCATTGGCCTGAACAGAGTGATTTTCGGCCGTGAGGTCTATGATGTTGGTGTTGTCTACAACGGTCAAAATGATCAATTTATTGTTCTGCTAGGGGAGGCGCATATTAAAGGACTGCGTTCATCCATTTTGGGCTCCAAGGTCGCCCATCAATTTCCCGTACGATTGATTGAAGGAATTCCCAAGAAGGAATCGGACTATATCGCCGCAAATGTAAAAGTCTTGGCCGATTCACTTGGCTGGCAGCGAATTTTAATGCGTTATCTGACCTTCAATTTCTTCGGAAGCACCATCACCGCCTCTGAAAAAGTGGGTTATACCTTCTTGCCCGGATATGACCTTTTGCTCTTGAACAAAAAGCGTGTCGCCAAACCTGCAACCTCAACTTCCGAAGATATCGTTGCCGCCCTTACGCCGGAAATTGCAGATTCAGGTAAGTTCATCAATCTGCCTTTAGAGTCGGGCGAGTTTCTTACCCCAAGTTCAAGTGACAGCTACATCTTGCAGGCGCGCAATCTTCGCATGGCCAAGAATATTAATTTCTACATCGATCAAAAAGTAGTGAAGAAAGTTCCCTTGGTTGTTGCCGGTGCCGCCCATCTTCCCGGTCTGATGGGATTGCTTGAAGATAGCGGCTATCAAAGATGCACTAATTTCTAAGGCGAAGGAACCGCAACAGGTGTTGGTGTGGGCGTGGGCGCGATCACTGTTTCCACCGCGCTGACCACTGGCAAAATGACCACAGTTCCCACCGTATTCATGGGATGTTCTTTGGCAATCATGGTGCGAAAGGCCCGTTCCATAATTTTTCTTTCTTGCTCAGACATGTCTCCTCCGAGTAGGAGATTAAATTGCCCAGCTCCTGAGGTATTCGAAGGATGAAACTCAATCGCCGCTGTTAGCTTATTGGCGCGAGTAGGGGGGATGAGCTGACTGCTACCCGAGCCAACAAAGGCCTTGCGCATACTCTTTTCTAAATTTTCCGCCTTGACCACCATCTGGGACGATAGCTTTGCCGGAATCGGTTCGCCGTTGGGAAAATGCGTTTCAACAAAGGTCAGGCGAAATTGTCCCGGATTGCTGACCGCCAGTTGGGAAACCAGGGTTCGGCGTTGCTCTTGCGAGAAGGCCTGAGTGGGAAAGAACATTCCGTCGTCACCGCTAAAATAAGTGGCACCATTGCCTCCGACTCTTCGAGCGGCATCGTCGAAAGCTTTTTGGCCTAAGACCACGCGTTTTGAGACGACATCCTGAGCTGCCCTGGCCTCCTTAAAGGCCTGATCAACCAGGGCGCTGGCCTCCACGCCTTCACTTTTTATCTTGGCCAAGGCCTGCATCGTTTCGAAGGCGTTGTCCGTTCCAAGTCCAGTGAAATCGACAGAGACAATTCCTTGAGGGGCGTGATCTGTCGGAATAGGTGTGCGATGAGGGGCGTAGAGAGGAGGCGAGAAAGCATCGATGCCTTCAAAGTATCGGGCCATGCCATCAATCACATGATCTTCCAACTCAACGGCAAATAATTTTTTCATGCGGCCGCGGATGGCCGCGCGATAAGCGTTCATAGAGGCAAAATCACTTTTTTTAATTTTTCGCAAAACCTCAATGGCCTCGCGTGAAAGAACGTGTTTTCCCCCCTCGACCGCCTGGAGAATGCCCTTGGTTTTCAAAACCTCAATGCCCTCAAGAGTGCCACGTAAATTTTCGATTCTATGAAATTCCTGGTAGTACTTGGCCATATGATCGGCAAAATTACTCATGGGCACCTGTGACTGAATTCCTTCGCCTGCCACGCGGGTACTGGCCTCGCTGCGAGCTGCACGCGCGGCCATGTTGGCCTCGACGGAAGACTGCCCAGTGCCGGCCAAGAACCAACTGCGAGGATTACCCAGTGGCCCTTGGAAACTTTTCCACAACCCATCAAGTTTCGCTGCCTCAAGGGTATTGCTGAAATCTGTCACGGTGGCACTATAAGTTTCGGCCAATAAGCGGCGAATGAGCGCAGCATCTTCACCTTCGCCAACCTTGAGCATAAGCCGCACTGATTTATAATCGCTATAGGTGGCACTCAGCTTGGAGGCGAGAGCGGGATTTTTGGAAACTTTATCCATGAAGTTTTTAAAGAACATCCCATTGATGGCGTCACTCAAACCTTTATCCTCCAGCACCATATCGTTGAGCGGCTTCAAGACAGAATTTTCCACATCAAAGAAAACCGCTTTCTCGCCAGGCGCCAGGGGAGCATTCATGAGACGAATAAATTCTTCATTGTCCGTGTGAAGCGTGATTCCCTGGTAGGCCTCTTTGAAGGCATGGGCCTCGGGCGAAGTTCGCAGTGCCACTCGCGCTTCCATGCCTAAGGCCTTGGTGCCTTTGCGCAAGATCACCCGTTCCACGGACGTATCCACCAGCCCTTCGCCTGCCTGAAAGACGGCGCGATGGAGTTTGGTGTGGGCGGAGTTGAGCTCGCTCACAATTTTCGCCACCTTGGTATTTTTAAACCATGCCACTCGTCTCATGGTGGCGGCGTAGGCGGCGCTTTGGCGCAACTGACTCATGCGTCTTGAGACAAAACGAAAGCTACGCTTCAAAATATTGAGCGCCGGTTCCACCACAAAACGCACTACCGTGCGCGTGCTGGTAACTGTTCGCGTGACGGTCTCGCCAATTCTCGCCATGGTTCGAATGGCGCGTAGATGGGATAGATCCTCGACAGTGGTGACGACTTTTTTGAAGGCCTTGGAGGCCTTGATAAATTTTGCAAAACCGGAGGCGCCTTTGGCCCCCCATTTGGCCGCCGCCAATCCCCCGCCTGTTAAGAAGCTGGGAACCACTTCAGCGATAATCACACCTGCGGCGGCGCAGGTGCCGGCGATCATGGTGCGACAACTCATGCAATCAAAGTCGGTGTAGGGTTTGGTGCAAGTGCCGAAGTGCGGGACACCCTGCCACTCTTCACAAAAAATATCAGTCTTAAGCCATTCTTTGATTCCTTCCCACAGCACATTAAAAAGATTTTTAAAGAAGGCCACAGGGTCGCGCTTGATTTGATCAAACTGACTTTCCGACAGGTGATCCACCGCCAATTGCGCATTGGAAGTGGCATCTTCCGCACCAACTGCCCAATGATAAAGATCGACAATTTTTCCGCCGGTCCAGGTGGCGGCCATTTTAATCAGGTCCCAAACGCCTGTGATAAGCGACCACACCGACTTCAGCAGCGCTGTTACAATATGGGTCATGCAATTGTTGTCGCTGTTCACGCAGTCGGTGGGAAGTGAGGGAATAAAGCGCGCCAATAATTCATAACCACTAGAGGCCGCGCCAAGCAAACTGGAGGCGACCGCACAGCCGACTTCTTTGCCACAATTGGCGGAGGTGGAGGCCTTGTCTTCTTCGCTGCAAGTGAGGCCGTTCACAGCGCGCGCCGATTCCGTCACAAGTTCACTGTAGGTTTCTGTTCCTTCCGTTCTTTCACAGTTGACGTTGGGGTTGTAGTGGGTGCG
>JAHFAA010000426.1 GCA_023250775.1 Bdellovibrionales bacterium | reverse complement strand
TTTTCACAAATACCACTCGGCACACGCTTGGCCTTCTCTAAAGAAGCAAGCATGGCCAACTCGACTTTTAAATAGGTTTTGAATTTATTCTCGTCTGTCCAGATGGCAGAGATGTCATGTCTTTCGTAGCGTGGAATCATAGAGGACTCCCTAAAAGTAAACAGTAAAATCGAGGGCCCAGCTGGTCCATGAGATCGATAGATGCCTGATATACTGGGGTTCGTCAATATAAGCTTCGGGTCTCTTGGTAGAAAAAATATTATACGAAAATTTCAAACCAAGATGCATGATTTTTGAAAAACGATAATGAACACCGTAATCGGCACGAATACCCGGCCCGGTATAGTTTTCGCCCATAAAACCTTCATGAATTCGAATCCAACTTGGCGAGGCCGTGATTGTTTCGTACATCTTCTCATATCCTAAAAAATCTTGAATGTAGCTTGATTCATAGGAAAGTCCCAGGCCCCAGACGATCGCCGTCTCATAAGAATTTTCCAACTCGGACGTATTGAGACTGCGCCACTGGTTGTATTCACTCATGGATCGAAAACGGATTCGTGCCGTTTCCAAATAACCAATTAACCAAGTCCGAGGCCACATCTTTGCCCCAAGGGAGAAGTCGAGGCCGGCCAGATCAGTAAAGGTGCCGGGGTGAGAATTCACATGATAGGCAAAGCCCATTTTCCAACTATCATCTTGTAAATTGTAAGCGGAGGCCAGGCCGCTATCGGAGTCCACTGTGGTAATTGTCAGTTCTTCCTTTGCGCCTTCAGTAACTTTAAGTTGGTTCATGGCATCACGCACAGAGAGTGGGGCCATCTCTTGTTGTGTTGGTTGCTCTTGCGCTTTTAAGGATGCTTCGCTCGCCGCCAAAGTTCTCTGGGATAAAAAGCCGAAAGCTATGTAAATAAGCAGAAGGAGTTGAACCATTTTCACTGCTGACCTCCTTCAGGCATAACAGAAGCGCCCTCATCCGTAGGTGCTGGAGTTGGAGCGGGAGGAATTGCATCTAGGCCTGGAGCAGTCTCTGCGCCAGCACCGTTTGTTGCTTCAGGGGTTGTTGTCGGAGCTGGTGTGGCCTCGGGAGGAGTTGCTTCCTCAGGAACAGGCTGAGTTTCTCCTGGTGTCTCACTTTGAATTTCAGAAGGCTGTGTTGTTGTTTCTGGAGTGATTTCAGCACCTGAAGTTTCGGCCTTCGGCGTTTCTGTTTTTGCCGGGACCTTGTGTGTTTTTTTCGTTTTAGCTTGTTCATCAGGCTCGACCAGATCTTCGCTATCTTTTAAAATATCATCCAAGGTTTTTGCCTTGAGGGCGAGAGTTTCAAAACGTTCACCCGGGAAGTCTTCCACACCCGCCATACTGGCCAGCTCAACTTTGGTTTTGAGGTGTTCGAATTTTGTAGAGGCATAGGCTATTTCACTTTCCGTAAAGTCACGGAGGGCCTCGAGAAAGTCGACGAAATTTGCTTTCTTCTTTGTGTAGTTATCCATGGCAACATCAAAGGTTTTTCGGGCGTTTTTTAGGCGAGGTTCAAGAATGCTCATTTGTTTTTGATAATTACTCAATTTATCAAAAAGAATATGCAGTTGCCCCAAGACATAGTCATTTGATTTGAGAAAATTTCTGCTGGCAATTCCTTTGCTTAAACTGGCCTCTTCGAGATCTCTTTTGTTGAAAAATCCCGAACCTCCATAGAGAGTCCAGGTGGCATTGATCGTCGCCACCATTTCTATGGCAGAACTTCCCGGAGCGGTCTCATATGTTTGGGTATACGCACTTCTTCCAAAGGTTTGTGAGTACGCGCCCAAATCAATGGAGAATTTAGGTAAGGGGAGGTTCGAACGTCGTGCCTTTTCCAAGTGACGATCGGCGACTTCCTCCTGTACTTTGGCGCTCAAAATCGCGGGCGAATTTTTTTTTGCCATTTCTTCGGCTTCAGAAAACTCCACCTTAGAATCTTTATATTCCAAGGTTTCTTGATAAACGTAACGCGTTCCCGGATCATCATGGACTAAAAAGGCCAATTCTTCCTGGGTCCGATCAAGGTCACTTCGGGCAGTGTAATATTCCTCTTGGGCGCGCAAGAATTCTGATCGGGCCTGCTGATAATCCAGTCGAGCAATCTTTTGGGCAGAAACCTTTTCGCGATTGAGTCGGTAGATGAATGAGGCATGACGAAGTTGGTCCCTCATTGTGACTTCAATTTCTTTCTTGGTTAAAACATCAAAGTACGCAATAATGATTTGGTGTTTTAGATTGCGTTTTTCCTCAGTTAACATTTGCTTTTCACGTCGAATCGTCTGCTTATTATTCAGATAATCCAAATAATCTTTGCCCCAGTTGAAGACGGTGTAATCTCCAAAATTTAAACTGGCCACACCTGAGGGAGCATTGGGAGTTTGGCCAAGCTTGGCACCGCCCGGGCGGAGAGTGGAGATTCGCTGGGCCTGAGTGGTCAAAGAGAGTTGGAGCGTAGGAATCCAAAAAGCATCCCAGACACCGGCCCATTGTAATTCCAGAATAGAATCTTGCATGTCACGCGCCTTCTGGTCGTGATTTTCTTTTAAACCTTGCTGGATAACTTGGTTCAAGGTGATCGGTTTAAAATGATCCTTGATTTCAAATCTTGCCGTTGGAGCAGATTCGGAAAATGCCGGAAAACTCACAGAGAGCGAAATGATCGCAGAAAGTACGACGAGAATTAAATTATTTTTATGACTCACACAAAAACTATAGAGGATGAGAAATGATGTGTGAAGAATTATGTATTAGAGAGCGATGCCAGGACAACCTTTTCGAATAATTCCTTCTTCCAGTTGCTCAATTGTAAGCCGAGTGAGATCGAGTTCCTGTCGGAGTTGTCCTTCGTTGATTTCCAGCTTGAGCTTGACAGTGTGGCGGTTGGGAGGAGCTATTTTTTGAAGATGTGTATTGCGTTTCAAGAGGGCCATCAATTTTTGCTTGTGGCCCAGCTTCTGCTCGCGCTTTTTTGCCAGATCATCACAGCGTTTTGAGATCGCCGGGTCCGTAATAACATTTCCCAACCATTCTTGGGAAAAACCCGTTATGGCCATGAGATTGAGGACAAGGCACACAAGAAAGGTGATGAGTTTGGCCTTATTCACAAAAAAACCTACTATCGCTGTCGGATGTTGGGCATAAAATCGCCTCTAATGCTATGCTTAACTGTAACATAGCTTTTCAGAGTTTTTACAAGAGTGATAGATTCTACCTCCATGGGTTCTATTGAAATCATTGAAAAAAGAAAGGCCGACTGAATCTATGGATTATCCCCACATTGCCATCTTAATTCCGGCCCGATTCGGTGCCACTCGCTTTCCGGGAAAGCCTCTTGCCTTGATCAACGGTAGGCCGATGATTCAACACGTGTATCAAAATTTATTGCCAGCAGCGACGACTCGTTATCAAGTAGAGATCTTTGTCGTCACGGATGATGAGCGGATTGAAACGGCAGTGAAAAAATTTGGCGGCAAAGTCCTGAGAGTTGATGATGATGTGGCCTCAGGTTCTGAACGAATTTTTCTGGCCTACCAGCG
>JAHFAA010000425.1 GCA_023250775.1 Bdellovibrionales bacterium | reverse complement strand
TGGCCCAATCTTCACCGCCTTTCGCGGCCTTCCTCAGTGCGAAGAATATTACAAAACCTTGCGCGCCGAAGTTGATTATCGTGCCAAAAATAAACTCGGGCCCATCACCCCAGAAGGCCAGGTGGTGAAAGAAAAATATCGTTTAATCGTTGAAGGCCCGCCAAACTGGACGAGTTTTCGAGAATTCTGGAAAATGTTTTATGATGAGGGGGCCGTCGTTGTGGCCTCCTCTTATACCAAAGTTGGCGGTCTTTATGATCAGGGCTTTCGCCACGATTCCAAGCATCCCTATGACACCATGGCGGAATATTGTTTGGGCTGTTACACCAACATGCATCTTCCAGGGCGCATTGATCTGCTCGAACGCTATGCCAAAGAATTCCACGCAGATGGTTTCTTAATTAACTCCATCAAAAGTTGTAATTCATTTTCCGCCGGCCAATTGTTGATCATGCGCGAGCTTGAGAAAAAAACCAAGTTGCCTGGCGGCTTTATTGAATCGGATCTTGTCGATCCCCGCTATTTTAGTGCCGCAAATATCAAGAACCGTCTGGAGTCTTATTTCCAAATGGTCGATGCCAAACGAGGAGCTTAGTTGTGGAGTGCTATATTGGAATTGATTTGGGCTCAACCACCACCAAGGCGGTTTATATGGATGCTCAAGAACGAATCATCGGACGTGGAATCACCAATTCGCGAAGTAATTATGATTTGGCCTGTCAGATTGCAAGAGAAGAAGCGGAGATTTCTGCGCGTTTTGGAATTTTGAAACAGGAGATTGCCGATAAGGCCTCGATGGTGCTGCCTTGGTTGTTGTGCAAGTTCAAATTAGCGCAACACATGGCCCAGCTCAAATCGCTGCGCCAGGAATGCACTGTGGTTGCGGATCGACTTCTCAAGGAGAAGAAGGCCGAGTATCAAAAAGTGTTGAGTGAAATCTTTGATCGCATGGAGTTGGAAGGAAAAAAACTTTATACCCCTGAAGTTTCCAACCGCAGTGATTTCTTTCGCGATCTGGCCGCCGTTCAATATCTTAATTTGGTCGAGGAATTGACTGGTAAGAAGAAAGAATTTTCTTTTGATAAATTGGTTGGCATTTTTGATAGCTCCATTCTCAAAGTTGAAAGTAAAAGTTATGCCAAAGATTTTGACCAATATCTTAAATTTGCCCGCGATGAAGTGGTGAAACTTCCCGAGTTCGCCAACTTAAGAAGTAAAATTGAGGCCGCCACTGATAAAATTATCGGCCTCAAATTTGATGTCAAAAATACTATCGGTACTGGTTATGGCCGTCAGCGCCTGCCTTTTCCCAAGCATCAAATCCGCTCGGAAATTTTATGCCATGGTCTCGGCGCCCATGTCATGTTTCCTAACACACGCACCGTTTTGGATATCGGTGGGCAAGATACCAAGGCGATCCAAGTGGATGGGGAAGGGATTGTGACAAACTTCCAAATGAATGATCGTTGTGCCGCCGGTTGTGGACGCTATTTGGGTTACATCGCCGATGAGATGAATATGGGCATTCAGGAGTTGGGCCCGATGGCGCTAAAATCGACCAATGTTGCTAAAATTAATTCAACCTGCACCGTTTTTGCCGGGGCCGAATTGCGCGAACGATTGTCATTAGGCGAAAAACGCGAAGATATTTTGGCCGGTCTTCATCGCGCCATTATTTTACGGGCCATGTCTCTCTTGGCGAGAAGTGGTGGTATTGTCAGCGAGTTCACTTTTACCGGTGGAGTTGCAAGGAACGAGGCGGCTGTCAAGGCCTTGCACAAGCTGGTCGAGGAAAATTACGGCAAGATGAAAATCAATATCAGTGCCGATTCCATTTTCACCGGAGCAGTCGGTGCCGCATTATTTGCCAAACGTGACACCAATGGTGAGATGGCGAATGTTGATTTAAGTAAATTGCGACAAGGGTAGGATTATGTTTTATACCGTAGGAATAGATGTTGGCTCGAGTACGATAAAAACCGTCCTTTTTTCTTTTGATGACAATGGAAAAAATGAAAAACTTCTGGCCAAAGATTTAAACAAGATTAGAAAGAGGGACACCAAAGAAGTCATTCGCACTTCTTTCAACAATGTTTTGCACGATTGTAACTTGCAGGAAAAAGAGATTGCTTATATTGCCACGACTGGCGAGGGTGAGATGGTGGACTTTCGGCGTGGGCATTTTTACTCCATGACTACCCATGCCCGTGGCGGCGTTTATCTCCATCCGCATATAACAGCTGTCATCGATATGGGGGCACTTCATTCCAAAGTCGTTATGATCAATGATGAGTCCAAAGTTCTCGACTACCGCATGACTTCACAATGTGCTTCCGGCTCAGGACAATTTTTGGAAAATATTTCGCGCTATCTCGGAATTGCCATGGAGGACATCGGCCGCCTTTCTCAGGAGGCCGACAATCCAGAAGTCGTCTCAAACATTTGCGCCGTTTTATCTGAAACTGACGTTATCAATATGGTGAGCCGCGGGATTTCCGCCAGTAACATCTTAAAAGGTATCCACCTCTCCATGGGCCGTCGGATGGTGCGCTTACTTCGCGCCCTAAAAGGACGCGGCCTGGTTCTTGTCACCGGTGGTTTGGCCGCTGATGCAGGACTCTTGGCGGCAATGCAAGAATTGGCGCAAAAAGATGAAATGCAAGTTGAGTTTGCCTCTCATCCTGATTCTATTTTTGCAGGTGCAATCGGAGCGGGCCTTTGGGCCGGTTTCCGACATTTAAAACTCGAAAAGGCTTAACATGAAAGCGCACCTGAAGAGCGAAATCAAATTAGGCAGTTTTCATCAGAACATTGGAACGATGTTTATTGCCAATGGTAAGAATTTTGCGAAATCAAATTCTTTTGGCGCAAGAGTTAAAGATCATTATCGCTATTGGACTTGGAAGCAACTCACCGATGATATTTTGGCCTTTTCCTGTTATTTAAAAACGGAAGGGCTGCATCCTTCTGACAAAGTGTGTTTGATTTCATCAAATTCATACCACCGTTTAGTTTGTGAAATGGCGATTATGGCCTCGGGAATGGTGGCCGTTCCCATTTTTCCTGGTTATCCCTTTGAACTTATGGGGGAGCTCATTCAATTTTCCGACTGCAAGCTCCTTATTATTGAAGGCCAAGAAAAGATTGCAACCCTGGCGCACTTAGGACACAAATATTTACCTAAAAAAATAATCGAAATGCACCAAGTGTCAGTGGCACTCAAAACTCATTGCAATGATTCTCCAGAGGAGATGCTAAAACAGTGGCAAACCGTTTCGGCCGATCAATGCTGCCTTATTATGTACACGTCTGGCACTACCACCTTTCCCAAGGGGGTTATGCTGACCCATCGAAATATTTTATAGCAGCAAAAATCCACTGAGCAGTTATGGAAGTTGGAAAATGGCCTACGTTTCCTGTGCTATTTGCCTTGGCATCACAGCTTTGGTGGGCTGTTCGAACGCTTTATGGTTTTGTATTCGGGCGGACTTTTAGCGGTGGATGATTCTTGTGGCCGAGATGTTAATCGTCTTTTAGAGAATTGGGCCTTAATAAAACCCCATA
>JAHFAA010000424.1 GCA_023250775.1 Bdellovibrionales bacterium | reverse complement strand
ACTTTCGCGGGCGTGAAATGTTTGTCAAAAGAGAGGATGTTAGAAATGTCGGCGCCACGAAAGGCATAAATGGATTGATCATCATCTCCCACCACGCACAAATTTTTGTGGGTCCGAGTTAAGGCCAAAATTAATTCAAACTGAAGCGAGTTGGTGTCTTGATATTCATCCACCATGATGTAGCGAAAACGCTCGGAATAGGACACGGCCAGCTCTGGAAATTTGCGAAATAAGCTCACCGCCAGAAATAAAATATCGTCAAAGTCGATGGCATTATAGAAACGCATTTTATCGCGGTAATATTGAAAACAGTGGTGTGTTGCCAGGTCGTAGGGTGATTCATAATCAAAATGTTTGGATTTTGGAAATTCATCGGGAGAAATGCCGCGATTTTTGAGAAAGCTGATTCTGGCCTGGATAGTCTTACGATCGAAGCCTCCATCCTTATCACTATTTTTATACTGATTGAGGGCCTCGCGAATAATCGACATCTGGTCACTTGTGTCATAGATGGTGAAATGAGGGTGATACCCGAGCTTCTCGATATGTCTTTTGAGGATGGAGACGCACAGCGAGTGAAAGGTGGCCAGGGTCATTCCTGCTGAACCTTGATGTCCGATCAAGGAAATCACGCGCTCACGCATTTCTCGTGCTGCTTTATTGGTAAATGTCACCCCTAGAATTGATTTTGGTGGGATCTTTAAATTGGCCACCATGTGGGCCATGCGGTGAGTGATGGTACTGGTTTTTCCGCTGCCAGCGCCCGCCAGGATCAGGACCGGCCCTTCCACTGTTTCGGCGGCAAGACGTTGCATGGAGTTCAGATGGTTCAAAGAAATCATCGATGTAAATCTTAAAGTAAAGGGTTAACGAAGTTGGGATGCTCTGTTACCATAGTGGAAATTAAATTCGTCCGTCAACTTCATCAATACGAGGAATATCTATGGCCAAGAAATCTCGTCCAAAAGCAGCTGCAAAAAAAATTATTAAAAAAAAGGTTGCCAGTCCGAAGAAAAAGACATCCCCCGCGAAAGCTTCAGGAGATGTTTTTTCATCTCTTCTGGAGTTACTTAGGCGCACCTCTGCGGAGCTGCCTGATGATATTCAAAAAGTTATTCTGGAAGCATTAAGCAGAGAAGAAAAAAATACCACAGCTGAATACGCGCTGAAGATTATCCAGGACAATATTGCTCTGGCAAAAAAGAAATCTCAGCCTCTCTGCCAAGACACCGGGACGGTTTTGTTTTTCATTTCCCATCCTGCCAATTTTGATCAAATAAAATTTGCGGACACGGCGAGAAAGGCCATCGTCAAGGCCACTGAGCTGGGATACTTGCGGCAAAATAGTGTCAACTCTGTTACCGGAAAAAGTGAGCCAAGCAACTTAGGTCCTGGCCATCCTACCTTTCATTTTCACCAACATAAATCTGCCAACGTGGAAGTGCGGGTGATGCTAAAAGGCGGAGGCTGCGAAAATGTGGGCATTCAATATTCTCTTCCCTATGGCCCGATTGAGGCAGGACGAGATATGGCCGGAGTTCGAAAAGTCATTCTTGATGGCGTGGTAAAGGCGCAAGGGCAAGGTTGCGGCCCAGGTGTTTTAGGGATCTGCATCGGTGGTGACCGCAGCTCTGGTTATTTGGAAAGCAAAGAACAGCTTCTGCGCAAATTAGACGATACAAATCCCGATAAAGCGCTTCACGAGTTAGAAACCGATATCGTTGCCTCCTGTAACAGACTGATGATTGGGCCAATGGGCTTTGGTGGGAAAACCACCTTGCTTGGTTGCAAAATTTGTTCGCAGCAACGAGTACCGGCAAGTTTTTTTGTATCCATTAGTTATATGTGTTGGGCCTATCGTCGCCAGGGGATTGTGTTGGGCAAAAATGGCGCGATTTCGAAATGGCTTTATTAGAGGAGACGACTATGAAAACTTTAACTTATCCATTCACCCAAGCGATGGTGCGTGAGTTGCACGTGGGAGATATGGTGAACATCACCGGTAAACTTTTTACCGGGCGAGATTCTGTGCATAAATATTTACATGAAGGCAATCCTTCGCCGGTTAATTTGCGAAATCAAATCATTTATCATTGCGGGCCGGTGGTTTTGAAAGATAAAAAAACGGGCAAGTATCGTGTGGTCGCTGCCGGGCCGACCACCTCGATCAGAGAAGAACCCTTCCAGTGGCAGGTCATTCGTGATCACGGGATTGTGGGAGTCATCGGCAAAGGCGGCATGGGACCAAAAACTTTGAAGGCCTGCCAAGAATACGGTTGCGTTTATTTTCACGCCATCGGTGGAGCGGCCCAGGTTCTGGCCGAAAGAATAAAATCAGTTGATGGTGTTTATCTCGAACAGTTTGGTTCACCTGAGGCCATCTGGGAATTGACGGTGGAAGATTTTCCCGTAGTCGTGACCATGGATGCGCATGGGAATTCACTCCATCAGCAGGTGCTTGATACCAGTCAGGCCAAACTCAAAGAATTAATTGGGCAAGGGCATTAGGCGAGAAAAGGGGAAAAGACATGTTTAATAAAGTTGTGAAGAATGCGTACGAAGCGGTCAAGGATATTCCCGATGGATGCACCCTGGCCCTCGGTGGTTTTGGTCTTTGTGGGATTCCCGAAAATTGTATCGCTGCCTTGGCGGAAAAAGGCATCAAAAATATTACCTGTATTTCCAATAATGCAGGCGTGGATGATTTTGGCCTTGGCCTGCTTCTGCAGAAACGTCAGATAAAAAAAATGATCTCGAGCTACGTCGGTGAAAACAAGCTGTTTGAAACCTTGGTGCTTTCGGGGGAATTACAACTGGAGCTTACGCCTCAGGGAACTTTGTCTGAAAAACTTCGTGCCGGTGGTGCAGGAATTCCGGCCTTCTTCACCGCGACAGGTGTAGGGACGATCGTGGCGGAAGGCAAAGAAGTTCGTGAGTTTGACGGCAGAAAATATGTTCTAGAGAGAGCGCTCACCGCCGATTTCGCCATTGTGAAGGCCTGGCGAGGGGATGCAATGGGAAATTTAATTTTCCGAAAAACGGCGCGCAATTTTAATCCCATGATTGCCACTTGTAGCAAGATGACCATTGCGGAAGTTGAGGAACTGGTACCCGTGGGATCGATTGATCCGGACAATGTGCATGTTCCAGGAATTTATGTGAAGCGTATTTTCCAGGGCACCAATTATCAAAAACGTATCGAAAAACGAACCGTGGGCCAGTAGAGTAGGAGAAACATATGGCACTAACTCGCGAACAAATTGCTCAACGTATCGCTCAAGAATTGAAAGATGGATATTATGTCAATTTGGGTATTGGTATTCCGACCTTGGCCGCCAATTACATTCCCAAAGGTATTAATGTTGTTTTGCAAAGTGAAAACGGCTTGCTTGGAATGGGTGCCTATCCCAGCGAAAAAAATATTGATCCTGATTTGATCAACGCCGGAAAAGAAACAGTCACGGCCATTACCGGTGCGGCCTTTTTTTCCAGCGCCGATTCCTTTGCCATGATTCGGGGCGGGCACGTGGATATCACCATTCTCGGCGCCATGGAAGTGGATGA
>JAHFAA010000423.1 GCA_023250775.1 Bdellovibrionales bacterium | reverse complement strand
TCACTGGGCAGAACAAATTCCGGCGCACCGAGGATAATTTCTCCTTCGGTCAGTCGCGTCTTCCATTCTTTTACTGCTTGCTCATGAAGTAATTTTAATTCAACGGCAGTTAAGACTTCATGCTCCGGGCGTAAATAGGGACTGAGAAAGCTTGGAATATCGTAAAACAAAACTTCTTCAAGATTGTAGGTATTTGTAACTTCACTTCCCGCGGACAATTTAGTTTTAATTTTTATTGTCGAATGGGCCCCCTGCATGGTTCGCCCCGAAGTCACATCATATAAATTGAGATGAGGTGCCGATTCATTGCCATAAAGTCGAGGCATGAAAAAATGGATTTGGAGATTCTGTTTTGCCAGTGCACATGTAAGTCCGTGGCAGGCGGTGCCTAGACCTCCTGTAATCTGCGGTGGAAATTCCCATCCCAACATTAAGACTTTATGTTTTCTATCAGCCATAGTGCCCTTAAAGTTTCGGCAACGCTCCAGGCCTGTGCCGGAGCTCCTCTTGGTGTGTGAGGCGTATCTCCATCAAAGATTTCTGAGATTTGTCCAATGCAACCTTCTTCATAAAAATGCTTTTTTAAGGCAGAAAAAACAGGATTGAGAGTGGCCTTAACTTTTTTAACATCCCAATATTTCAATGCAGTATCAGTGTAAATTCCGATCGGCCATGGCCAGACAGTACCTTGATGATAGCTGAGATCGCGCTTTGTTTGATCGCCCTGGTAGCGGCCACAGTAGCGACTATCGCGGTTCGAAAGCGTTCGAAGACCAACAGGGGTAAGCAATTCTTCCGTAATTCTATCCAGGGAGGCCAAAGCCTGTTCCCTTGAAAAAAGCTCAAAATGAGATCGAAGCGCCCAAAGCTGATTGGGACGAAGCGCTTCATCGGGCTTAAGACCATCATGGCCATCAGCTACAAACGATCGATCGGCAACCCAAAGATTTGAGCTATACGTCCCACGAACTTTTTCGAGATAAGTTTTAAACAGGCGCACGGAGCCGGGCCGAAGAAGAGAATTATGTCGTAGCAAGAATTCCATGTTTTCAAAAAAGAGCGCATTGATGTCAATTGGATAACCATGCCGCGGCGTAACGGGTACACCATCTACAAGAGCATCCATCCAACTAGTGGCATAACTACCACGCTTGCAAAAAAAACCAAAATCCGTGACCTCAACTTGAGCACACTCACCTTGGAAAAAATGCAGAATCCAACGTTCGAGCGTCGAGATCAGGGCATGCGCAAGAGGGCTGCTGGCAGGTGTCTTATGCGGATGCTCCTCAAGCAGAAAGCGCAGGGCCCATCCCCACAAAAATGGAGAATCAAGACCACTGCAATTGAGATCAGAGAGTGAAACAGAAGATTTTTTGGCAAATAACTGATTTTCAACACTCGGGGCCCAACTGTGAAGCAAATCAAGCGCACGTTTCGAATCATTCCAGCTTAAACTTACTCCAGGAAGTGAAATAAAAGTGTCTCTGGCCCAAGCAGAAAACCAAGGATAACCAGCAATCAAACCCTCAAAAGATTCATGTTTTAAATCTTGATAAACATAGAGATTGAGGGCATGCGAAAGGTCCTTAAAAAAAGAAGAATGATTTTCCGTGAGAGATTTAGATGAAGGGGCATTTTTTTTATTGCTTATTGAACGGCGACTCTCTTTGCCTTCACTCGAGAGCAAGAAGCGAAAAGAAATTTTCGTTTTTGGAGCAAGCTTTACGTAAAATTCTGCAGGACAAAAACAATCTTCTTTGGCGGCATATCCACGATTTTGTTCTTCAATATAGAAAAAATTTCGATACCAAGTCCCGAGCAAATTCATGCGGTGCTCGCGAGTTAGTTCAATTTTAAAAGCACTGAAATCATCATAAGGTTTGAAGGCATAACTATGTTTACCGGCCGATTCGATCGTTCCATCAAGCGCAAGATTCTCTTGTGCCAAAGCATGCACATTGCGAATGGTAAAAAGGGGCGAGAGAGAAAGTTCAATGGGCAAGGAAGTTGCACTTAACTCATATTCAAATTCAATTCCTTCGCAACCATTCTCATTCACAAAATGAAAAGAGCGAGTCAGAACGGACTTACCGTCATTCAGATGATAAACCCACTGTGGAAAAGGTTCGTTATGAAATGATTTCAAGAGTGCAGCGCTTGAATGTCCATGACCTTGGCCAAAATCAAATTCGACAAGTGCTTCGTGCTGTGAATCGCTGATGATGTGTCTTTCAAGAATATCGAGAAGGAGATGTTCGGGATTTTCTCTTCCTGTGCCACGAGAAATCCATTGGCCATGATATTTTCTACGGGGCACACGATCCCAACTCCCCATGGCAAACGATCCATTGGAGTTTGTAAAAACCCATTCTTTAAATTCCAAATCCATCGCGAAAAGATATATGGGAAAATTCGTTATAGATACAATAAATTTATTGATAAATTGCAATCACGATCGTGACAATGCACCAATCGAAAATCGCTAAAGAACGCTGGTAAAGAACAGCTATTTCACTCATGTCTTCAGTGCGTCAAATCTTTCAATCACAAAATTAACGGCATGCGCTAGATTGATCTTGGCAGTATGGCCCAAGTTCTCGGACAAATCGAAATCTTGTCCAGCGATTGCCAAGAGATAAACGTTTGGATTGGCCTGATAAAGATAGCGCGTCAAAGACAAAATATTTTGAGGCAAAAGGATATGAGTTGAGAAATGACAATCCTCGCTGGCAGAAATTCGTTCAAAGGTAAAGGGCGAGTCGCCACCTTTTTTTGCATCGACAATTAAGACCGTATTAAATTGCGCGAAATTTTCTGCATGCTCAATGCTTAGCTGATAAATCCAGCTATAATGTTGTGATTCAATATTTCTTTTTTTTAATTCAGAAATAAATTGCGGTCCCAATCCATCATCGCCGCGAGAAGGGTTACCCACGGCCAAAATGAGGAGTTCATTTTCTTTTTTCATTGATGACTTCACCGTGCGAATTATGAAGAGATACTTGCAAAGGCATTTCTCCAACGGCATGAGTGGCACAGCTCAAGCATGGATCGTAGGCACGGATGGCAACTTCAACATGATTAAGCATTCCTTCCGTAATTTCTTTTCCATGATTCAGATACTGACTTGCCACAGCTTTCACGGCCTTGTTCATTGGTTCGTTGTTATGAGTTGTGGAAACAATCAAGTTACATTTTGTGACAGCACTTTTTTCATCAACTTCATAATGATGAATGAGAGTGCCGCGTGGTGCCTCTAAAAAACCAATGCCCGTCGGCCCATGCTTTCCTTCACTCTTCAATTCGTTAGACTGAAGAAGAGGATCATTCAGCAGCTCCAAAATAACTTCGGCACAGTGGAGCAGCTCAATCAAACGCGCCCAATGATAGGAAAGCGTTGTTCGGCAAATGGCGCCACCGTTAGCGCTTCGAAATTTTTCAAGCGCCTTTTGCGCCAAGGGGGTGGGAATAAAGTCACAGGTATTCAAACGTGCCAGAGGCCCAACTCTCGACCAACCTTTGTCGACTCCCAGTTTTTTTAAGAAAGGAAACTTCATGTATGTCCA
>JAHFAA010000052.1 GCA_023250775.1 Bdellovibrionales bacterium | reverse complement strand
TTGCTCGCACCACTGGGAATTATATCGAGCATGTGATCTATCGTGATCTTGAGCGAATTGCCGGAACCGCTTTGGACGTCATGAGGGAATCTACGCCCAACAATGACCGTGAATCCTTGCATAAGGCCCTCGGTGGCCTTTATCCAACCACCTTGTTTCGTGAAGGTGCCTTCATCTTGGACAAAGAGGGGGAACTGCTCACCACGGTACCAAATACCCTTTCTGATATTCGCGAGCAGGTTGATTTTAAAAAGCTGGCGTGGAAAGCAAAGGCGGCACGAGGAGCTGTAACCTCAGATCTGGTCCGTATTTCGCTCGGCGATCGACGGCTTTTGGTTTTGATGCTCCCGATCTTGGATCTTAATAAACGACTTTTTGGCTACGCAGGTGGTTTATTTCATCCAGCTTCGTCGAATCTTCTCGCCTCATTTGAAGGTGCACGATCGGGAACAAGTTCGGTCTTGCAGCTTGTGGATACGAATGGCGTTGTGCTTTCTACAACACGCCCTGAAGATCTCTATAATACCACTGATCACGGCAGACTGATCAGTAACGCCATTCAGGCAAAAAAAGAAATTCGCGGACGCTGTCATTCCTGCCATGTATCTCCGGAAAAAGATCGAAAGGTGGAAATTCTCGCCTTTAGTCCTCTGCCATCTTTGAAATTGGGAATTGCTGTTCGGCAATTAGAAAGTGAGGCCTTGGCACCCGCCTTCTCATTGAAAAAAATGCTTCTTGCCTTGGGAGGAACTTTTGTTTTTCTCTATTTGTTTTTTACGGCATTGGCCGTGCATAGTGTGGTTGGCCCGATTCGACGGCTGACGAGTGCAGTTGGCCGAATTGAAAGCGGCGAATCAGATTATCCAATTCCTCAACTGGGGAAAGATGAAATAGGTCATTTGGCAAAAGTTTTAGATCATTGGCGAAATCAAGTTGCGCAGTTACTTCAAAGTGTGAATATTCATCAGGATGCCCTTTATACAGAGGTTAATATTACTCAACGGCATATTCGAACTCTCGAGGCCATCGCTGAATTTAGTTCTGAAAAAAAAGATCTCCAGGAAATGGCCATGCATGGATTGGAACACATGCTGCGTTTTTTCGGGATTTCTCAAGGAGCGATTTCCTTGCAGCATGAAAAACAAATTTTTATCGCCCAAAAAGAATGTGGCCTTGCGGATGGTAGTGCTTTCGACTCTGAGCTCTTGGCCGGGGCCTTCCAAATTCAATTCACTGGTCCGAAAAAAAATTTAGTTACGGCACGACTTGGGTCACTCCACGGTATTGAGGTGACCTGTGTCCTTGCCAATATTGATAGAAAAGATTTTCAGGAAAGCCATCTCAAATCTTTTCTCCATCATCTCCTTATAAGCGCCTCAAGCCGTCTTTTACAGGAAGAGGAAATCAAACGAAGTGATCAGGCACGTGAGTTTATTCATCGTGTGCTTGCGGCCCAAGAAGAAGAACGTCGCAGAATTGCTCGTGAACTTCATGATACGATTGCACAGGATTTAGCGGCCCATCGCCTTGCTATTGAACGCTTGGAAAAATCACAGTCGCCAGAACTCCAAGCGAAACTACAAAAATTAGAGGACAATGCCCATTCGATGATCCTTACGGTCCGCCAACTTTTGGTCGACCTTCGTCCGGCAGTGCTTGATACCATGGGTTTTTTACCAACACTGCAATGGTACCTCGAGCGAACTGAACGCGATCATAACATCAAAGGCACTCTTAATGTTGAAGGGATTGAGCAAGCCCTCAATCATGAAAAGGCCGTCACTTTGTTTCGAATATTTCAAGAGTCACTTCAAAACACCATTGGGCATGCCAAGGCGGCAAATATTTTGGTGAATGTTTTATACGAAAAGAACAACCTTAAAATGACCATCGAAGATGATGGCCAAGGTTTTGATTCCCTCCTGATAAAAGCAAAAGAATTCAATCCTGAGGGACGAGGACTCGGATTAAGAGGGATGGAAGAACGCACATTATTGTTGGGTGGAGAATTGAAAATTGAATCAACCATAGGTCAAGGAACTGAAATAAAAGTTAACATACCAATTGAGGAAATATTATGAACACGGTGCGAATGGTTCTCGCTGATGATCATGTTGTTTTGCGAGTGGGGCTAAAATCTTTTTTTGAAGAGCAGGCCGATCCAAAAATCCAGGTCGTCGGCGAGGCCGGATCCGGTGCTGACGCGATTGCCTTAGTGGAAAAATATCAACCAGATTTTCTTCTCCTGGACCTCTCTATGCCCGAAATGGGAGGTCTTGAGGCCACGATTGAGCTGAGAAGGCGCAATAGTCAGGTAAAAATTTTGATTCTCACGCAATTCACTGAAACAATTTATTTACGGCGGGTCTTAGAAGCAGGGGTGAATGGATACATTTTAAAATCCGCTCGTGGCGAGGAACTGCTTTCAGCCATCCGAGCGATTGTAGCAGGGGGAACTTATATTGAACCCAGCATGGCATCCGGACTCGTTTCAAGGGCCTTTGAGCATCGTAAAGAATCGTTGCCCGGCTCAACTGAAGAAGCTTTTTCACGACTTACTCCGAGAGAAAAACAAGTCTTAAAACTTATTGCTGAAGGGGCAAGTAATAAAGAAATCGCAAATTCTCTCGCCCTTTCTGTCAAAACCGTCATGACACATCGATTGAATCTGATGGATAAAGTGGGGATTCATAATCGTTCAAAGCTCATCCAATTTTCAATTCAGGTGGGGCTTGTTCAAATACCGTTGGCAGAATCACAGTCGTAATCCCTCTAAAATTCTGGCAGCTTCGATGGCCTCGAGTTTGGTTAAAAGATGAATCACGCGACCATCAGTAAGTTGTGTCGACAGTAGATGCCATCCATCAGGACAAGATGATTTTTCATCAAAACATCCTGAGTACATCCTAAGGGCATCTGGCAGAGGGGAATTTCCAAATCCCAGCCACAATCCTTGGCAACCGAACCACTGTCCGGGAGTTGGAGACACGCGATAAAAAATTTTCTGAGGTGGCCAAGCGACGGTCTTGGGCAAATAAGGAGGAATGATACTCTTGCCAGCTTTGGAAGGGATGTCGCTCAATTGTTGTGCCACAATCCAGCCGGATTTGAGAAGCGGGCCTTGCACACCTCGATCGATGGCAAAAATAATGGCAACAAAGAGAATGGTCCAAAGAAAAGCACGAAATGGCCGGAAGCGAGGAGTTAGTGAATCGCCCATAAAATGCCTCCGAGTATGAGAGTGGCAAGGAGACCTGGAATTCTTGAAATTGGTGGCGAGGGAGAGAATTGCAGGGCGCTTATTCTCTTGGCTGTCGAAATCTGCTCAGCGTGATGGGTAATTTCATGAGAGAGAGGAGGGCCGGCTTCAGAATTTATTTTTACGAGGGCGGTTATTAACGCTTGCGAATCACCAAGAATCCAAGTGGCAAGAGCATCGCAAGCTTGCTCACGAGTTTCAATAAGATTGCGAAAAAGCACCAAGGCCGCCGGGCTTAAACACTGCAGCCCTCTAAAACACCACAAAAAAAAGAGCACGCCATTATCACCAAAATAGAGATGGGCCAGCTCGTGGGTAAGGACGGCGTCCAATTCATCATCGCTGAGTTCAGAAAGAAATTTTTGAGAGATTAAAAGCTCGGGAATAAAAAAACCACTTACGGCCGCAAAGTGGGTATCGACGTCTACACGAAAGACACGACAGGAGTTAATTCTCCAGGTGGATTTTCGGCTTGTCACATATTTTCCGCGAACACGTTGGAGAGATTTCTGAAGTCGCTCATCAAAAATTCGCTTTGCCAACATGCGCCCATGTCGGGCCTTCCACACAGGTAACAATTCTTGAAAAAGAAAAATCGCGCCGGTTCCCAGGACCAGTATGGCAAAAAGTCCAAGGCCAACTTTTCCTGAATTCACAACACTATCACTCCAAAGATCGATGCGAAATAAGACTGGTGTTTCAGTAATCTGACGACTGAGTTGGATGAGCGGGATGATCACGGGTAATACCAATGAAAGGCCAAGGAGTTGCGATAAAAATATGGGCGATAGCGGGCCTGAAAAACGTTGCAAACCGAGCAGCCAAATTCCGGCCACTGTGCTTTGAATCAAGTTATGAAACATGAGGGAAATTACGTATAACATTGATTAAATTTTCTCAAACTCAGGGTCTCTTGGCCAATCATTGTCGCTTCTCGGCCAAAGTAATTTATAAACTCAGTACTTTTCCCGATCTTGCCTCAGCGTTACGGCCGATACAATCGCATAGGCGAAACCGATAAGATGGTTGCAGCAAGAAGAAAAAAACCATGGGAGGTTTCAAATGAAATTTTATAAAACTGGCGAACAAGTAAATTACGGACTTTATATTTCCCCAAGGGCAATGGACATGTGTTTCATTGGCGCAGAGGGGGAGGCCTTGAACGGTGTGCCCGGTGCAATGTATGCCAGGTTACCTGTTTTGTTAATGCTTGTTCTCTCTCCTGCATTTGGCGGAGTTTTTGTCATGAGCTTCCCAGTCATTGTTGTAGCGATGGTGGCCTATGTCATGTTCCAGGGCATTGCACTCATGATTAAGAATATGTTTCGTCGTCATGCCAATTTAGTTGTCATGCGCTGGGAACCAACCATGGCCTATTTTAATAAAAAAAATAAGACCGTTGTAGACTCACAAAAAAAGGATAGCGAAAAAAAGTAAAGTGCAACAATGAAAAGGGTGAACATTATGATTAAGACCATGTTACTTCTCTTCTTAACGATAGCGATTGCCTCCGTTTGCTGGGAAGCTCACGGAGGAACGACCCAGAATGCGGAGGCAGGCGCTTGTTTAGATTGTCATGGGCAGAAAGGCGATTCGATGCGCTTTCAGGATGGAAGCAAAAAAGAAGTATTCGTCAATGCCGATGAGTGGGCACAGTCAGTGCACGGGAACATTTTAACGTGTACTGACTGCCACCGCGACATTTCAGGCGTTCCGCATACTCCCAAGAAAATGCAAGATGCGCGTGATTTTACCTTGCAGCAATCCAATACATGTCAGCGTTGTCACTATGCCTACTTTACGCGTGTCTTGGACAGCATTCACTATGAGATGTTGAAGTCGGGCCTGCGTGAGGCACCCACTTGTGTTGATTGTCACGGCTCACACGGAATTAGAAGTCTGAAGACGCCTCGCCTTGAGGTGAATAATAGATGTGGCAGTTGTCATACGGACGTTTTCGACACCTACAAAAAATCTGTTCATGGCAAACTGGCGATGGCCGGAAATAATGATGTTCCGGTTTGCACAGATTGCCATGGCGCTCATGCCATCCTCAATCCTAATCAAACTCAGTTTCATTTAAACTCATATCAGATCTGTGCAAAATGCCATGCGGACCAGGAAAAAATGAAACGGTATGGGCTAAATCCAAACGTGCTGACGACTTACCTTGAAGATTTTCATGGGGCCTCGACCAAAGCGTATGCTGCTGAATTGCGCGATCCCAAAAAGCCAATTGCCACCTGTACGGATTGTCATGGCATTCATGATATCGTTTCCTTTAAAGGTGGAATTGCGCGAGCGAACATTTTGAAAGCTTGCCAACGCTGTCACGCCCAAGTGCCCGCGACCTTTACCGATGCATGGCTTTCTCATTATCAGGCCTCAATCGACAAATACCCTGCTGTTTGGATTGTGAAATGGGCGTATCGAATCTTGATTCCACTCATAATTCTCGGACTTATTCTTCATATATTACTTCATCTTTGGAGACTCGGCACACGCCGATAGGAGATACATATGACGGCAAAAACTAAAATTAGACAACGAGCAGATGGAACTTTTGAAGTCGAACGCTTTACGCCCTTTCGTCGGGTTGAGCATCTTGTTGTGATTTTGACCTTTGTGGTCTTGGTACTGACAGGATTCCCGCAAAAATTTTTTGATTATAGTTGGTCGGCCTGGTTACTGAAAATGTTTGGGGGATTAGATAATGCGCGCTTTATTCACCGAGTGAGTGGTTTGATTTTTTCTTTTCACTTATTGGCCCATATTGCCAGTATTGCCATTGGAACATTGTCGCACAAGCTTAGCTTAAGTTTGCTCCCCACTACTCGCGATTTTAAAGATGTGTTTGGCACTCTAAGATATTACCTGGAAAAGAACTCAACTCCACCTGCTTATCCAAAGTTCGACTATCGGCAAAAATTTGAATACATAGGCATCGTGCTGGGCGGGCTCGTCATGGTGCTCACGGGTTTGATTCTTTTGTATCCTGGAATTATTGCCGCAATTCTGCCTGGCCAATTCATTGCTGCCGCCAAGGTGGCGCATACCAGTGAAGCGATGCTGGCCTTTCTTGTCCTGGCCATCTGGCATGTCTATGGATCACATTTCTCGCCAGAAGTTTTCCCTATGGATACGAGTATTTTTACGGGGTATATCAGCAAAGAAGAACTCAAGCATCGCCATGCTTTGGAATTTGCCCGGCTTTTTCCTGATGAAACGAAGTGACTTCTACCAGAAGACAAAAGTTTCTTTGGCGATTTCAAGGCCGGCATTAATTTTGAACTGATAAGTCAGCAAGGTGAGATTCAACCCAGCACCACCATTGGCATTGATCTCGGCGATTTCTTTTTTAAAGGCGGCGTTGATCAGCTTGGCCCGAATTCGTTGATGCTTTTCCAGGTTGAATTCCCGATTCCAGCTGTCCTGGCCCTTGGTAGGAAATTTCTCTTCCAACACCAGGTCCAGATTCACTCTGAAGACACTGATGGTGGCCTCATTGATCGCGTCTGCATTACATTTGGCAAATTTAGGGTCAAAATCTGTCGCCGTATTCTTGATTTTTCCGATACAGGTTTTATAGCTCTTGCCAACTTGAGTGGTAATTGAGGTGCGCAAATTTTCCTGCGTGACATACTCGGCGATTTTCAAAGGAATGGAATGTTCGAGAATCATGACGCCGGCATCTTTTTTGATCTGGGCCAGAACTTCGCTGAGCTTTTTTTCGTTCTTTGTGGTCACCGATTGAGTGATGGCATCACGTCGTGCCGGAGTGAGAATGGTGGTCAAAAGTGTATCAGTAAATGCTTGAGCATTTCCCGGAACGGCAGATTTGATCGATTCTTTCAGCGCCTCTTCCAGAATGAAAAAAGTGGCTTCGATAGCAAAACCATCGATGAGACCAAGAATCGCCTCTGGTGTGGTCTGTGCCATGGCCTTGGTGCGAAATTTTTGATCAAGGTCATTTAAAACTCGACGCTGCACATACTCACCTGAAAAAGTTGCGGCAACTTTTATTTTCAAAACATCTTGAATAATACTTGGAACAAAATCCTGATATAAAGATAAAGTGCAGTTATTGGTAATCTGCGTGAGGCCGTTGCTCATCTCATTGATGTTTTGAATACCTTTAAGCCCGTTTTCAAAACAGCTTTTTACCTTCGTCTGAATGCGTGTCTTCATTTCAGAACTGGTCAGATCGACTCCGACGATTACCGGCATGCTCGAAATTGAAGAATTATACTTGGCAAGACCGATGGCGGGTGCAACAACCATGATGGCCTGTTTCATACAATCCAAAACCTCGGTGCTGCCATCAACCAGAGGCCCACCACGTGACAATCGATCATTCAGATTTGTGATTCTATTTTGAAAACATTGATTGAGATTAAACTGCACATTCTGAGACTCGGTTAGGCCAAGCAGGCCTAGGACTCGCTGGGCCTCTGTTGGATTCCCTTCCAGACTTTTTGTGACAGTTTCGCGCAAGCTCAAATTCATGATCTCTCGGGCCCCGATCACTTCAACGAGTGGAAGACACTTTGTTGGCTGGGGTGTGGTTTGTTTTGCTAAGCAAGTTTCATATCCTTGCGCAATGACTGTCGAGATGACCGATTGCATTTGCACAGGATTAGAATGAGTCGCTTCGATCAAAGAAGTATTCTCACGCAAGTTTGCATCAATGACCTGTCTTCCCGCCGCCGAACTCACGCTATCGATGCATTGACTAATTTCCTTCTCAAAGTCCTTCGTGTCCATGAGCATAAGATGAGGATAATTATACTCACGCAGTCCTTGTGTCTCGCGATACAGTCCTTGTCCTTTCACGCAATTTCGATACTGCTCTTTTAAAGCACTCGAAATTCTTTCTCTGGTCTGCGCATTTTGAATATTATCGGTGGCGGTTTTTTCCACAATGGTGTTCAGCGCCAGCTCTGCGCCTTCATTCATGGCACTATAAAGGCAAGCTCTTATGACCGCATTGCCGTCGAACTGATCTGCCACATTGATCAGATTGGTTTTGTTGCCACTCTTGCGATTGCTGTATGCGGTTTTAATATTTTCATCATAGCGCCTGAAATATTCGTTTTGGGCACAACGATTGTATTCGACTAGCGCCGTATTGGTCGTGGTCTTGCGCTGATCTGCCGTAAGACTTTGCTCGGCCAATTTTTTTGCAAGGTGAGCAATCAGCAATTCACGCCCCACCCGATATGGGCCGGAACGTGTGAACTTCGCCATGCAAGCATCAAATTCCGATTGCTCACTTGCCGCCTCTAAGCACGCTTGCAGGTCTTTGGTGGTGGCGTACATAATTCGATCGGCATCTTCGCTGCTCGAGCCTGTCGGTAAAGATTCGGTGGCAATTTTACGCATCAAGGCGGTGGAAAATTCCAAATACGCCGCTTTTTTAACTTTACCTTGTCCTGTAAAAGGCGCAAACCAGCGCAGGGGATTGTTGCTGGCAATTCGATGAGAAAGCGTTTGAAGTTCTTGATCGGTGAAATGTTCGCGCAAAGTCGGATTGGCCCGGGCCTGCTCGATAACTTTGTTGTAGATAATATTTTGCTTGGTATCACTGGGAATAAAGGCCCAGATCAAAGTTCCGAAAATGCCGTCAAGGATTCCCAAACCCAATTCAACTGGGGCCTCAACAATATCCATGGCGACATCAATTTCAGGATTTCGATCGAAATTCAAACTGATCGTTCCGTCATTTGGTGTAAAAGAGGTAAGTCTCCACTTGTCTTGGCCATTTTGTCGAACCTTGCCGACTGAAAAATTATAGAGCGCAAAATTCTGCCCGCTACAATCCTTGGAAACGTGCACGGAAAAATTTCCACCACCTGCGCGCGAAAAATTCTCTTTAAGAATACGCACAAACGGCACCCCATTTTTCTTGATAAAAAAATGGCCGTTTTGTGTTTCGATACTCATGCCGTTCAACTTTCTGCGATCACCACTTACCAACGCAAATTTTACAAATTCATTTTGCTTATTTAAAACGGCGCCAACTTTAATGGCCCCGTAACATTGAGTATTGACCGTCAGGAGATGATGAATCGCGAGATCATTACTATCTCCTTCTAAACGACTCACAATCCGGGCAACATTGCGATCAAGTTCAACTGTCTCATCGCTTAAGACATTAAAGAAAAGGGCGGTACAGTTGCCCTCATGAAGGGTGACAAAACTTGAAAGATCATAAGTGAGTTCACTTTGGGCCATGGCCCGATTGGCCACCATTAAATCGGCTTGGCTCGTGAGAGGATAATCTCGATGCCATAGATATTCAGGTGGATTGCCATATTCCCAGGCGGAGATGCGAAGAAGTTTTAGGGTGGTATCGAGTTGCGCGAAAACCTTATAGCGGTCGCCGGTAAAAAACTGGGTGAAGTTCGGCCCTTGAGTCCGACTTGTAAGAGTGATGAACTCGGCCCGCGCCGAACTGCTCATAACCCATAAAGCTAATAAAATTAGAATTTTCAACCCCGACATCCCTTTACAACAACCCGGAGTTAGTAGTGCAATATTCGTTCCACACCCAACTCTTTGTTTTGAGGCAAATTGCCCGCTTGGCCGTCTTGAATTCAGACGCTTATGTAAAAAAATAAAGCATAATTTCTGGCCTGGATTTTGGCGGTACAGAAAACCTTATTAACTGCCTCTAGGAGTGGGCGGAAATTCAATTTGTGTTTCATGAATGTCCGATTCAATGAGGTTACCCGCAACGACAAATCAGCAGGTTGGTCAATATCAGGGTTCTGACAAATATCACCGAAGAGAGATGCTAGGATATGTTTTGTGGGTAGAACAATAAACTATTTCAATGACTTGAAAATTTCGGCCAATGGCCATTATTTGGCCTTGGGTGCACGTGTTGTTATGCTCGTGCTGATTTCTTTTTTGTTGTTTAGTTGCAAGCCTCAGGCGAAGCCTGCTGATGCCGCGGCCGGAAGTGGTGCGGGGGGAAGTGACGGCTCAGTTGCTGGTGGAGCGATAATCCCACGACCCAATACCTGGGTCATGACAATGACCTCTCACACTGATGGTGCGAGCTACAACGCTACGACGATGTATTACGGAAGTGTAAAAGGTACTGCCTCGGCCTCAGGTGGAGTAAGTGGTTTCGTCCGTCTTACCTGGCAGACCTACGTCGACAATGTCCTAAAATTTAGTGGTACTGGTGGCTGGGGGATAACCAAAAAGCCCAATGATACTTTTTACGGTGAGTGGACGGCGAATTCAATCAGACTGACCGACGGAGTGAACAATAAAGTGCGTATCATTGCCGAAGATCAAATTGGCAATAGTGTTTCTAAAGAGTTTTATGTTTTTACGGACGCATCAGCGCCGGAGTTATTCTTGGATCCACCGGTAACTTTTACTAAAGCGTATTGGACTCAGGGGGCCTCAATTTTATTAAGTGGAACGGCCACTGATACTGTTGCCATTCAAGAAATTCGCTGGGCCAATGTCACTACAGGTTTAAATGGTGTGGTGACCGGTACTGCCGTGTGGTCTCAAAATATCGCGCTAAATGCTGGCGTGAACCTGATCAATCTAACCAGTGAGGACCCGCTCCACAATACTCGTGCAAGATCTGTCACCATCGGCCGAGATAATGTTCTTCCCGTCATCAGCATGACTGCCCCCACCGCCACAGGACGACTTATTCGAACCGATACGACTCCAGTTAATCTTGCCGGAACGGCCAGTGATGCGGACAGTGGGCTAGACAGAATTTTTTGGACCAATTCAGCCACTGGTGGTTCGGGGTCAGGAAGCGGCCTCAGCCATTGGTCCGTTACCGGTGTCCCGGTTGTTCAGGGGACCAACACTATTACCGTAACGGCGGTGGATCGAGTCGGATTAACCAAAAGTACTGCTGTTGATTATATCGTTGATCTTGTGTCCCCCTCACCGACAGCGGCATCATTCGCCATTGCGGCCGGTGCTGTGAGTACCAACAGCAATCCCGTTCCTTACACAATCTCGGCCACCGACGCAGAAACCAAAATTACTCATATTTGTCTTCGCTATAACAGCACACTTGAGCCAGGGGCGAACGATCCTTGCTGGACTACTCTTGCCACGCCAGCGCAGAATCTCATTTACTCTTCATCTTTCCCCATCGGGACGGCACCTGGATTGTATAATGTGTATGCTTGGTTTAAAGATGAGGCGGGCCACATCAGTGGGCTCACGAATTCGGGCGCGGGTACACCTGGCCGAGACAAGGAAAGTATTCAGTATGTTCCCGGCAATCCACCAAATATTGCGGGTGTTTTAGTTTCCAATACCGATACCCCGAGTGATCCTCCCACACAGGCACAGCGAACCATTGCCGCCAGTGGGATTGTCTATATCAAATGGCGTGTGACAGATGTTGAGGGCCTTGCGGGCAGCCCCATTTCACTCCAATTCACGACCAATGAAACGACCTGGAACAATATTGCGCTTGGGATAACCAACACCTCGGGCACGGGATGTGTTGCAGATAACGTTGGCTCCACGGCCGATAACGGGTTTACAGGCTGCTACAAGTGGAGTGGCGCGGCCGTTCCGGGAACTTATTTTAAAGTTCGAGTTACAGCAAAGGATCTCAGTAATATGACATCCTCCGTGACCGCAGCTCCCTTGAATGCTCTTAAATTTACCACGCTGGCCGGGAACACTGATACGGGAATCGATGGCAGCGCCAGCTCGGCCGTTCTCTTTCACAACCTGCCGATGCCTTTACTTCCAGATGCGCAGAGTATGGCGGTGAACAATGCCGGGGTCATTTATATTCGCGATCTGAACCGTGGTATTTTGATGGTGAATCCTGCTGACGGTCTTTTGAAAGTTCTGGTGAAGAAGGACGCTTCACTTGCCAACAATAATGGTGACAACGGTGCTGTTACCAGCGCAACGGTTAAATATCCGACGGCCATAGCGCTGGATGAAAATGAAAATGTTCTCGTCATGGATTATGGAAGAATTCGTCGAATCAATCTCAACTATTCTACTCCCACCATCGAGACTCTGATCGGCGGAGGAGTGAACACCGCGGACTATGTCGCCGATCCTCTTCAGGTCAGCATCTCGCTGGCACCTGTGGATGGTGGTGCCGGAACTGATTTGTACTCATCAATCAAGATGCCATTTTTCGCGCTTCCTAATGGCGATATTATTTTTACCGATCGCGATGCCTTGTATGGCCAGACACCGGCAGGCACCCACCGCATTCGTTACTATGACAAGGGAACAAGAGAAGTGACGACAATAAGGCCGTCAGGAACAGGCACAAAATCAGCACCTGCTCAGGCCATTTCCGCCTGTGCCATTTACGGCTTTGCCTTCCGTTTTGATCAGAGTTCTAGCGACTTCACCGATTTGTATTATGCCTGTGGTGGTTCAGATATCTTCCGTGCCAACCCCACCACCTATGCTTCTGAAGGGCCCCATCCCAACTTGCTTGGTGCAGACCAGACTTACACGTCTATGATGCGCACCTATCAAAACAACTCAGTCTATGCGTTTGGCAAGTTATTTACATATGCGAAGAGACTCAATACCGATGGCACTTGGACAACCGTACTCGGCAACGGAGCTGAAGGCGGAAGCTGCCCGGACGGAACCTTGGCCACCGCGTGTCCGGTTCAGCTGCTGGATTTCTACGTCGCCAAAAATGGTAAAACCTATTTCATGGAAATGGGCAAGATTCGCATGTTCGATGAGGCGAATAAAGTTGTGACCATCGTCGGTCAGGGCACTGACTACGGTGACGGTGGCAAGGCCATCAGTGCCCGAATGGGCAACACCGATTTCCTCGGGCAGTGGCTGAATGCCGGTACACCCACCATTGATTTTCTCGATTATCAAAGCAAAAAAATTCGTGAATTCCCTGTCGGTGGGAATATCGCCAAGCTGGCCGGTGATGGTGGTGGAAATTCTCCCGCCAATAATGCCGCGGCCGCCACCTCTGGGCTTATGGTGCACTCATCTGGGGCGTTCTGGACTTCATTTAGCGTGAACTACAACAATGGGGAAATCTTAACCGCTCCAAGCCCCGCTTATATTGCCAAGCTAAACCGCGGAACAGGTCAGTGGAATTATGTCGTGGGCGGTGGGGCAACAAACTATTATGGCGCCTCGACAGGAGTCCTTGGGGCGAATATTGCTTTGCCCGGCTATCCTTCAAATTTGGTTGGCTTTGCCCCTGCGACCAATATGGCGCTGATGTACGTGCACACGTGGTCAGGGGCCGTCCATTACAATGCTTTTTACAAAACCCTGA
>JAHFAA010000051.1:5649-13582 GCA_023250775.1 Bdellovibrionales bacterium | reverse complement strand
TAACTCTCCATTTGGATTCAAGGACGGATAGCAGTATGAAGGTTTATCAGTTTCGGTCCTGTTTTCGGCAGCATTCCAGAAATACTCAGGGCAATTCGTATCACCGCTCAAGATGAAATGGGGATGGAGACCGCGCTCATCAAAACTGTGGCGGGCCTCAGCAATGAGCTCGCCCATCTGCTCGAGTTGACGAACATGCTGAGCGAGTTGCTTTGGTTTGAAGTCATTGATCTTAGCATCCCAATGGGCCGAACCTAAATGGGTATTGCCAAAGGCAAACAGTTTTCCGTTAATACTAATCGGAACAATCAGCAGTCCTTTGCCTGCGAAAAATTCTTCTGGAGCGGTAAAATCTTTGTACACGTGAAACTGTTCTGGCGCAAAAAAAGGATACTTCGAAAGCACCAGTAACCCGCTTCCAATCAAACCCCTTAATCCCATTTTGCCATGACTGCCAACACTGTAGGGATACTGCTCGTGTAAAGAATCGGTCACATATTTTCGGTCTTGCTTTCTCCATAGCTCTTGAAACAAAACCACATCAGCATTAGCCTGCCGAATAGCTTGAGCAATTCGCGGTAAACGCTCAGGCCAGTTTTTGCCAACGTGAATGGGGCCCATCCACATGCCCCAGGTATTGAAAGTGAGAACTGACAACTGCTTAGGCCAGGCCTTCGTTTCTGAAACAGAAGGATCACCACTCAAATAAGTTTGTGATTGAACTTCTCCGTCAGATAAAACTGGAAGAACAAAGAATAGAACACCGGTCAAAACAAGCGACCATTTCATATTTTTTCACCAACTAGATTGTTTAAAAATTTTCCCCTAGGTCAGCCTAAAGATCAATAAATAATCCTTAACCCTATTTGGTCGGCTGCCATTCATTGTCTTCGTCTCCGTTCACTGAAGTCAAGTAAGTGCCTTCGCCGCCATTTGATTCCTCAATCCATTTCATAATCTGCTGATAGCTTGCCGTTTTCCCGTTCAGGAAGGGGTATAAGAAGGCCTTCATATTGGGAAAAGCGGTCGTGTCAAAAGTCGTCAGGCCGGAAGTCACAATATCCAGCTTTTTTGATCCACCTTTCGCTTTAAAGTATGGAGTCTTGAAATAGGGATAGCTGCTGCAACCGTTAAAATAAATGATCTGATAGTCCATCTTATCGAAGTCAAATTCGGGCATGATATCGAGCGCCAGATTTCCGCCAAGCCCAGAGTGGCCATCATACACCACCAAAGAACCTGTCTCTAATGCATGGGCATACATTAAGCGAAAAGTTTCATCTTCACTCTCGGCGGCAGTATCGGCTAAAAGCACGTGAACATTCCATGTAACTTTTGTGCCAAGACCGGTTTTTACTGTACTCTGATAATGCTGATAGAGATTTCCACCGCGGGAAGTTTCGCCTTCGCCACCCAAGATGTCGCCGCTTACATTGGCGAGTTCTTTCACCAGTTTCAAATTATTCTCAGGTAACCATGCTGAGAGATTTTTAAAATTCTGATAGGCCGTATCACGACGACTGACACGATTGGGGAGAATTTCGTCGTCTAAGTATCCAATAAAAATAAAGGCATTTTTCTCGCCTTGATAAAGCAAGTTGTATTCAGGATAACTGCGATCAGTCGTGGGCAGAAGTTCCGCTTTGGCCTTGATCACGAGAACGGCCGGATTGCCTCCGCGCAGAGGGCATTTTGGCATTTCGGGGTCCCAGAAATAAAAGAAATCGTCGGCCGAATTATAGTGCTCATCGGTGCAGAGATTCTCACCGTTCACCACTCCGAGCTTATAAATTTTTTCAGGATTACGAGGCAATTTAATTTCGACGGTAACTTTGTCATCTTGGGCGAAAACTTTCTTATCCATCACCACCTTTCCCCGAAAAAGATAGGTGACGGTCACTTTACTCGCCGACTTTTTTACTGACGTGTACTGGATGCGATAGATATCATCCATGGTTCCTTTGGTTTTGTAGCGTTTGGTAAAACTCTCGGCCTGAAAATATCCGATGAGGTGCTGGAGTTGAAAATCAACTTCTTCCCGCACCATTTTGTTCAGCCGGTAGGTTTTTTTCAGCTCTTCCAAGGTAAACGACTCGTCACTTTTAACTTCAATGGTGCCTTCAAAGGTAAAGCGCACTTCACGGGCCACATCACCGTAAAATTTATTTTCGGTCGTCCACCCAGAGAATGAATAAAAGGCCAGGAATAAAAATAAAAGACGTTTCATACACACCTCAAAAATTACAAACTATGGACACCAAAAAATTGGTTAATTTCTGACTGTTGAATGGCATCGGTAATAATATGGAGAGCGAAACAAACCAGCAGTACTTGAAGATAGGGTGAAAAAGATTCTGGCCGTCCCAAGAGGATGGCCAGGTCTCGTCCCACTCGATATTCGTGGTAAATATGGTAGAGACCAAAAGTTATAAGAGTTAAAAGACCCCATTTAAAAAAGGAATATTTCTGCTGCTTGAGCATGTCGTTCAAGGCCTGAATCTGAACGTACTGAACATAAATATTGAAGAGCCCCAAGGTGAGCACGGTAAATACCAAATCTCCTGCAATTGAACGAACATGGGGACTATTCCTGTTGACCATTACAACCTCCGAGTAAACAGTTGGTGTGCCTTAGGGAAGAGGCCATCGTCAAATCACACCAGTGCTTTTTACAGGGTGAAAGCTGATCAATTATTGTGCGGTCGCAGGAAATTAGTCGTTATCTCCGGGCATATCAATGTGTTTTCGCACAGTTATCTCGTTTGGTTTTGGCCTTTAAATTGCTCTCTTAAGCCTCATGAAAAGACTGTCTGTATTTATATTGATGGCACTCCTCAGTGCCACCCTTCTTCCCGAAAGCAGTTATGCTGACGGTGAAAAAAGCACTGAAGGGTTTGATTGTGTTGAATGTACGCTTTCACGGGGACCGGCCGTCGTCCTTGAAAAAGACGTGCAACCGGCCGAACATATGGAAAAATTTGTGGCAAAATTGCCTGTTCCAGACTCAGGATCGATCCCAAAAAGCGGCCTTTCCCGCTCACCTGCCATCGTTGATCCGCAACCATAAATTTTACATCCTTTAATCATCATCATGGCCGAAGTCCAAAACCTCAGGTACGGAAAAGCATTATATTTTCCAAAAGCGAGGTTGTTATGAAAAAACTCATCGTTCTTTTGTCTGTATTGGGTACTTTCAGTGCTGCCCAAGCAAGCTGTGTTAACTGGAGTCAAGTTTGGAGCTGCGAGAATTCTGCTGCCACTTTGATGCGTGGACAAAGCTGGTGTGGCGTGGAAACAAAAAATGTTTATGATTTAAATATTAATAAGTCCGAAGCGGTAGATCATTTAAGCCAGTTGGCGCGAGTCGAAAAATCTCAGGTAAAAAATCTGGCCGTCGAAAGCACTCAAAAATATGGTCAGTTCACGGCCAAAATCAATTCTTATGTAACCAGCGTCGCCACTGAAAATCACGACAACGGTTCACTCAAAGTTGAAATGTATTTGGATTCCAAAAAATTAGGCGAGTACATTTTCTACAACTGTACTTTCTAGTTTCTGGCTAATATCTAAAGATCGACGAGGCCCAGGTAAAACCACTGCCAAACGCCGCAGAGGCCACGAGCATGCCCGGTTTTAACTTATGCTCTTGTACCGCGTCTGTGAGTCCAATCGGAATGGTCGCGGCGGTGGTATTGCCATACTTTTGAATGGTATTAAACACCTTCTCAGCAGGAATATTTAAGAGCTGGGCCACCTTTTCATTGATGCGCATATTGGCCTGGTGGAAAGCGAAGAAATCCACGTCCTCGATTTTCAAATTATTATATTTCAGACCTTCATTGATAACGTCGCACATGCTGCGAACGGCGTGAGTAAAAACCATGCGCCCGTTCATCTGGGGATACTGGAGACCCTCTTGCACTTCTCCCAGCGTAATCAGCTCAGGGCCATTCGCCATCCCCGGTGACTGCACCCATAATTCTTTGGCGTAGGTGCCGTCGGCATGGAGATGGGTAGAATAAATGTGCGCATCTTTTTCTGCATTGTTTACTTCTGTTCGAGACAACACCACGGCACCTGCACCATCACCAAACAACACGGTCACATCCCGTCCACGATCGGTTTTGTCCAATCCCTTGGAGTGAACTTCGGCACCCACGACAAGAACGTTTTTATAGATTCCCTGACGAATGTAGAGATCAGCAATGGAAAGACCATAGAGAAAACCAGTGCATTGTTGCCGTACATCCAGTGCGGCAATACCCGGCACTCCCAGCTTCGCCTGTAAAAAACAGGCCGTACCTGGAAAAAAATGATCGGGACTCAAAGTTGCGAAAATAATCATTTCCAGATCAGTGGCGGCAAGACCGGCCTTTTTCAGGGCCTCGTTGGCGGCAACAAGGGCCAAGTCGCTGGTGGATTCATTATTTTCTACCCAGTAGCGCTGCTCAATGCCAGTGCGCTGCTTAATCCATTCGTCAGAAGTATTAAGAAATTTTGCCAGATCATCATTGGTGACACGTTTAGTAGGAATACATTTACCAATACCGGCAATTTTTGAACAAATTTTCACGCTAATACCCTCGTTTTTTGTTCCATTAAACAACTTTTTATTCCACTCTGCAAATATTGTTGCCGACCATCATTTCATGGAACAAGACCTTCATGTATACTCTGAAAATCAACTATTTTTCTTAAGGATCGTCTTATGCTGCAAAAAAATATACAGGCCACGACTGAAATTGAAATCGTTTTTCAAAAGCAAAAGGCCAACCGCTGGAAAATGTCCAACACCACGGCCGACGAACGAATTGGAAAGTTAATTCGTTTGCGCGATGCGATCATGGCGCATCGAGAAGATCTCCAGGCCGCTATCCACGCCGACTATGGCAAGCATCCTTCTGAAACAGATATCACCGAGATTTATCCTTGTATTGCAGAAATAAATCACACCATTTCCCATCTCCGCAAATGGATGAAACCTAAACGCGTTGGCACCCCCCTGGCCCTCTTCGGAACAAGAAGCCAACTGCACTATGAACCAAAGGGCCTCGTGCTCATTTTATCTCCCTGGAACTATCCCTTTAATCTTCTGATTAATCCTCTGGTTGCCGCCATGTCTGCCGGCAACTGCTGTATTTTGAAGCCATCAAGCAAAGTGCCGCATACCTCAAAATTTTTGAAAACTTTTATCTCGGGAATCTTTGATGAAAGTGAAGTGGCGCTCTTCGAGGGAAGTTCGGCCATCTCCAACGATCTGTTAAAACTCCCCTTCGATCACATCTTTTTTACCGGAAGTCCGAGAATTGGCAAGGAAGTCATGGCCGCCGCGGCCCAAAACCTGGCCACCGTGACTCTCGAACTCGGCGGGAAGTCTCCGGCGATTATTGATCACACCGCCAATATTCGGAAGACGGCCGAGCGACTGATGTGGGGAAAATTTATCAATGCCGGGCAAACCTGTGTAGCTCCAGACTTTGCGCTTATTCATCAAAGCAAACTGCCAGAATTTTTAAAAGAGGCACGGGCCATTTTGTCCAGTCGTTTTGGAAAAACTGAAGATGATCGAAAGCAGTGTCCTTATTTTGCGCGACTGGTGAGTGATGGGGCGTGGAAAGACCTCACTCGTATTTTACAACAATCTGTCTCTCAAGGTGCGCGCATTGAAATTGGCGGTGAGTCCGATGCCAAACAACGCTATATTTCCCCCACACTCTTGAGTAATGTCAATCTCGATACCGAGATTATGAAAAACGAAATCTTTGGACCTATTTTACCCATCCTCACTTACAATCATCTCGATGAAGTTTATGAAATCTTGCACAAGATGGAAAAGCCACTGGCCTTCTATCTTTTCAGTGATAACAAAAATTCTATTGAGCGCATTCTCAGAAACTCCACCGCCGGCGGCACCTGTGTCAACAGTGCCATTATCCATTTGGCAAATCCCGATTTACCTTTTGGGGGAGTGGGAAATAGTGGCATGGGCAACTACCACGGCTTCCATGGTTTCCGCGCGCTTTCGCACGAGCGCGCAGTCTTGCGCCAAACAAAATGGTTCGACGCTCTTCGCTTCTTCTATCCGCCTTACACGCCGTTCGTAAAAAAGCTGATTGATTTTGCTATTGAGTATCTTTAGACAGACTTTCTAGAAAACGCCAGTAATGGCGTTTTAAAAAGATTGGCACAAAATAATAAAATGGAATCAAAGGGATGATCGCGAACCCAACCAGTGAGATATATGGGTGCACAAACACCAGCAGTGTTGCGACTGCATAAAGCACGGGACTCAGGAGGTAGCGTCTGATAATCCTGCGGTGTAGCTCTTTAGAAACATCCTCCTCGAGAAGTCCAGATTTGTGAGTCACATACCATCGCAAAAGCAAAAAGCTTAATCGCGTCAAGATAAAGACAGCGCCATACCAGAGGGAAGAAACTGGTTCAAGTGGGTACTCGCCGATAAGTCCAGTGGGAAAAGGAATGAGGGCCAAGCACATTAAAAACAAACTATTTAACCAGAGCACGCCTTGGTCTGAGTGCTTAATTAAATGGAACAAATGGTGATGTTCGACCCATAAAACAGCAAGCACCACAAAACTCACGATATAACTTAAAATTTTTGGAATGGTATTGATCAGCTCATCATGGAGAGCACTCCTCAAATCCAGGGCCGTGTGCACATCAGGAACTTTGATTTCAAGAACAAGAATTGTGATGATGATTGCGATAACACCATCGCTAAACGCTTCAATTCGATTGAGGGGGAGAATTCCAGTTTTGAATACTTGTCGCAAAGGCATAGCGTCTTCTTTTCATAGAAAGTTTTCACCTAAAAATAATAAACAGGGGCGCCGCACTGGCCGGATGATAAATGTTTTCAATGATACTTATCATTAGCGGAAGAAACTAAGGAATCAGTTTTAGCACCGAAGTCTCGGCCTCGCCGGTGATCGTTTTATCGATCGAGTACGCTTTCACCTTCAGGCTGAATTTGGAAGTGTCTTGGTCCATAAAAATGGAATCGAGGTTGGTGGAAAATTGCATGGCATTCATGTCTTGCTCAAGCAGTGTTTCCACGCCGTCTTGAACTTTATAAACGCTAAAATTCAGCGGATTGCCATCGTCTGGGTTTTTCACACGCCAGGCGAGAGACAGGGTTTCACTTTTCTTCCACGTATTTTTCAGAGGAGAAATTGCCACTTCAGGTTTTTCAAAACGATGCAGAAGTTCGCCGAAGGCCTTGCCTTTCACTGCCGCACCATCAACCGTTCCCGTAACGCTCACACTGCCTTCCCAAAAAGAACCCTTGGCCGGCAATTGCACCATCAGGTCAATCATTTCGGGCGACAGTTTCAAATCCACATTCAGCTCGGGTACTTTGAGAGTCCAGCCCATGGACATGGTATGGCCGGAAACCGGGTCGTTCCAATAGGCCGTGCGTTTAAACTCGCGGTGCTCAGTGTGACGGGCCTCACCGTTGGCATAAATCAATTCCACCGCACCATAATCTTCTGTCATAGGAAGGTGATAATCGCGATCGTAAATATTACTGATCATCAGTTGCATGCCATTTTCAAGTTGCACACAGAACCATTCATAGGTCTCAAAAGTGCGGCCAAGCTCAAAAGGAGAAATCATAAAGGGGCCCCATTGATGGTCGATCCATCCAATGCCATTCACTTTTTCTTTGAGACCTTGGTGCATCAGCTCGCCCGAAACTTCGAGCTGAGTCAGAGAATAATAATAGGTGTGGCCGCTGGTGCCTACGGCAATATATCCATCACCTGCCACCATGAGAGGACGCTTGGTGGATGTCAGCTGTACATCCAAATTCATTTTATCGTGATGAGTTTTAATTTCATATTCAAAGGGAATCAGCTTGCCGGCGTCATCGCGCTTGGTGCGAAAAATATCGGTACCGTATTTGGTTTTA
>JAHFAA010000051.1:0-5639 GCA_023250775.1 Bdellovibrionales bacterium | reverse complement strand
GACTGTAAATAATCGAATCTGGTTATTGAAATGGGTGACTAAAACGGCATAGTGATCGCCCGACGTTTCACCTTTTAGGTGCATGACAGAATACCACCATTCCATATTGCGAAGGCCGTGGTGTTTGCCTTCATCAATGGGAAAAACTATTTGTGAGGAAGGGTCTTGGTAGGGGTAAAGCTTCCAACCACTCTCATCACCTTGTGCCAAAGACAGCAGGGGACGAATGAGAGTGAGTAATGCTACGAATGAGAATAAAAGCAAATTCGACTTCATAGAAATTCCTCCAAGTAATGCACCATACTATAACTAAATCACAATGTGAAATTTTTAGGCCCTGGCCGATTAAGCTCATTAACTAATAGAATTATCAGCACAAAACATGTTCAGTCGTGAGGTTTTAAGATGAATCTTGATCTACTTCCCATCCAATCGCTTGTCACTCTTGGTGCCGGTCTCATTGCCGTTAAAGTTTTTTCCATGCTGGTCAATACTAAACTCAATGCATGGGCAAAAAAAACAGATTCGCAGTGGGATGATGTTATTATTCTCATCCTGCAAAAGCGCATAATTCCTTTTTTATATCTGTTTATTGTCGCCCACGCGGTTATCGCCTTGCCGATTCCCGCCGTGATCCCTTCGATCATCCAAAAATTTCTGATTGGCGCAGGGGGGATTCTCGCGGCCCTGATCACTCTCGACCTGGTCAAAGCTGTGCTTGATCTAAAAGTCAGCGGCATTTCCGAACAAGGCCATAGAGGAATTGTGACGCTGATCAAAGTGGTCATCTGGGGCCTGGCCTTCCTTTTTATTTTAGACAATCTTGGATTCAAGGTGACTTCTATCATCGCCGGTCTTGGCATTGGCGGTGTCGCCGTCGCTCTGGCATCTCAGGCAATGTTAAGCGATATTTTTAACTACTTTGCCATTCTCTTTGATCAACCGTTCGAAGTTGGAGACAGTGTCGTTATCGGAGATGTCTCTGGCACGATTGAAAGTATGGGACTTAAATCCACCAAAATTCGCTCACTCGTTGGCGAGCAAATTATCCTCTCCAATACCCAGTTGATGAATACAAAATTGCATAACTTTAAACGCATGGATAATCGTCGCGTTGTTTTTCGCTTGGGCGTCGAATACGGCACGACTCACGAGCAACTCAAGTCAATCCCTGGCATCATCGCCAAGATTATGAATGGGATCAGCGATGTCAAACTTGATCGCTGTCATTTTTGTGAATTGGCTGCTTCGTCACTCAATTTTGAAATTGTTTATTTCGTGACCGGACGTGAGTATCCAACTCACATGGATAAGCAGCAGCAAATTTTTCTGGGCATTGTGAAAGAGTTTGAAATAGCAAAAATTAATTTTGCCTTCCCCACCAGCACCGTCCATGTGGTCAACGCATAACAAGGAGTTTTTCGTGAACGACGCTTTTATTTATGACACTGCTCGAACTCCGCGAGGCAAAGGTAAGTCATCAGGTGGCCTGCATGTTGCTCGCCCGATTCACCTCTTAAAAACGGTTCTTGAGGCACTTAGAGACCGCAATCATCTCGACACTAACTTAGTTCAAGACGTCATCATGGGCTGCGTGACTCCCGTGGCCGAGCAAGGCGGAAATATTGCCAAAGCCGCCGCCATGTTTGCCGGCTATAGTGAACGAGTTCCAGGCATGACCTTAAACCGCTTCTGCTCTTCAGGTCTTGAGGCGGTCAACACCGCCAGCGCGTACATCATGGCGGGCCAGTCCGATCTGATCGTGGCAGGCGGTGTTGAATCCATGAGTCGTGTCCCCATGGGAAGCGACGGTGGTGCATGGCTGATCGATCCGGAAGTGGCACGCCAAACTCATTTCATCCCACAAGGAATCTCGGCCGATTTAATTGCCACACTTGAGGGCTTCACTCGTCGTGACGTTGACCAGTTCGCGGTCGTTTCGCAACAGCGTGCAGCCAAGGCCTGGGCCGAAGGACGTTTTAATAAATCCATTATTCCGGTCAAAGATGTGAATGGAAAAGTTTTGCTTGATCGCGATGAACACTTTCGCGCAGAGACAACCGTGGAAAGTTTGGCAGAGCTCAAACCGGCATTCCAAGGCATGGGCGAAAATTTTGGTTTTGATTCAGTCGCCATGCAAAAATATCCTGGCGTGGAAAAAATTAATCACGTCCATCACGCCGGCAATTCTTCCGGCATCGTGGATGGTGCCGCCGCCGTTTTGGTTGGCAGCAAAGACATCGGAAAACGCCTCAACTTAAAAGCGCGGGCCCGTATCAAATCTTTTGCCCTCACGTCCACTGACCCGACGATCATGCTCTTGGGCCCCGGCCCGGCCACCCAAATGGCCTTGGATAAGGCCCACATGAGTATCAAGGACATTGACTTGATTGAAATTAACGAGGCCTTTGCCGCCGTGGTGTTGCGCTTCATGCGTGAATTCAATTTGGATCAGTCGAAAATAAATGTGAACGGCGGCGCCATTGCTTTAGGCCACCCACTCGGTGCCACTGGATCGGTTCTTCTGAGCACCTTGATTGATGAGTTAGAACGTCAAAATAAATCCACGGGTCTGGTCACCTTATGCATTGGTGGTGGCATGGGCATCGCGACTATTATCGAGAGAGTTTAATATGATTGATTACAACATTGACCAAAATCGAATTGTCACTTTGAGCATCAACCGTAGCGACACTCCCATGAATGTGGGTGATGCCGCCTTTATGCTGGAGCTGGAAAAGAAATTTAATCAGGCGATAAGCGAAAAAGGTTTGAAAGGAATTATTCTCACCTCCAGCAAAAAAGAATTTATGGCGGGTGCCGATCTTTCCATGTTACTAACCATCAAGAATGCCGATGACAGCGTGAAGCTCACCTCTGAAATTCACCGCTTTTTGCGCAAAATGGAAACCTCTAAAATTCCAGTGGTGGCGGCCATCAACGGCACGTGCCTTGGAATGGGTTACGAAATTGTTCTGGCCACTCATCACCGCATTATGCTGAATGATTCAAGGGCACAAATTGGTTTGCCCGAAGTCGGCCTTGGACTACTTCCCGGCGGCGGCGGCACTCAGCGATTGCCACGCTTGATTGGTTTTGAAAAGGCCCTGCCTTATCTGTTACAAGGCACCAAGGCCAGTCCTGAAAAGGCCTTGAGTGATGGTCTGGTCTCGGAACTTGCCTCTGACGTTGAGCAACTTCTCTCTAAGGCCCGCGCTTGGATTTTAGCTTGCACCAATCCCGCCCAACCATGGGATAATCCGAAATTTAAAGTCCCTGGTGGCGAAGTTCAGTCGCCTCGCGGCTATCAGGTTTTCCCCGCCTCGACCGCCATGCTCACCGAAAAAACCTGTAATAATTATCCCGCACCCGCGGCGATTCTCTCCTGTGTTTATGAAGGCCTGCAAGTTCCTTTGGATCGCGCGCTGGAAATCGAATCGCAGTATTTTGCTTCGTTGGTCACAGGCAAAGTCGCCAAGGGCATGATTCGCACTCTCTTTTTTGGAATCAATCAATGCAATAAAGGCATTGCGCGACCAAAAGATGTGACGCCTAAAAAAGTCACCAAGGTTGGCGTGCTCGGCGCCGGCATGATGGGTGCTGGAATCGCCTATGTTTCCGCCAAGGCGGGCATTCAAGTTATTTTAAAAGACGTCAGTGTCGCCGTTGCCGAGAAAGGCAAAAATTATTCTGAAAAAATTCTGGCGAAAGATTTGGCAAAAGGACACATCACTGAGGCCAAGATGAAAGAAATTTTGGCGCTCATTATTCCCACTGAAGATCCTGCCGCCGTAAAAGGTTGTGATCTGGTGATCGAAGCGGTGATTGAAGATCGCGCCATCAAAGCACGCGTCACTCATGAGTCGGAAGCGGTGCTGGCGCCTGAGGCCATCTTCGCTTCCAATACTTCGACTCTGCCGATTACATCTCTCGCCTTAGAATCGAAACGTCCGAATAATTTTATCGGTCTGCACTTTTTCTCGCCAGTTGAGAAAATGCCTCTCTTAGAAATCATCATGGGAGAAAAATCTTCCAAAGAGGCCTTGAGTTTGTGTTTGGATTATACTGCGCAAATTAAGAAAACCCCGATCGTGGTCAACGATGGCCGGGGCTTCTTCACCTCGCGCGTTTTCACCACCTATATTGAGGAAGGTCTGAGCTGTCTGCGTGATGGTTTTGCTCCTGCCATAATTGAAAACGCCGGCAAGATGGCCGGGATGCCCGTTGGCCCACTCGCCGTTGCCGACGAAGTTGGACTCGATTTGATTTATCATATTTTGAACCAAACGGTGCAAGACTTGGGCGATAAGGCCGTAGATAAGGGGCTTTTCAAAGACGTCACAACCTTCGTGAAAGACCTCAAGCGTCTGGGCAGAAAATCGGGTGGCGGTCTCTACCAATACCCCGCCGATGGGAAAAAGTTTCTCTGGCCTGAGCTGGCCAAATATTTTCCGATCGATTCTAAAAAGACCGATGTGCAAATTGTGATGAAGCGACTTATCTATCGACAAGTTTTGGAAACCATCAAATGCATGCAAGAAAAAATCTTGACCACACCTCGTGATGGCGATGTCGGTTCCATTTTGGGATTAGGCTTTGCACCCTTTACTGGCGGCATACTGTCCTTCCTCGATTACGAGGGATTGGATACTTTTATGAACAACTGTGCCTCTTTGCAAAAAACTTGGGGACCACGTTTTGCTCCGCCAAAACTTTTGAGTGAGATGGCCGCAAAAAGAGAAACCTTCTACAGTAAAAATGTATGAAACCACTGAAGGGACTTCGCGTTTTAGATTTAAGCAAACTTCTCCCCGGCCCTTTTGCCTCAAGTTTGTTGGGCAATCTTGGCGCGCAGGTAACCACGCTCATTTCACCTAAAATTGCTGATCCCTTAAGTTCCATGCCGCAACTCTTTAAGGCACTCAATCAGCACAAAGAAACTCTGAGTTTAGATCTTAATGATCCCAGCGACCTGCAAAAGTTTTACGATGAATGCAAAAAGGTCGATATCATCTTGGAAGGTTTTCGGCCGGGCGTGACTAAAAAGCTTGGAGTGGATTTCGACACGGTAAAAAAATTCAATCCCAAAATTATTTACTGTTCCATCAGTGGTTATGGGCAAGCCAGTCCGTCGGCGCAAAAGGCTGGACATGATATTAACTATCTTGCAGAATGCGGTGTGCTCCATCAGCTCGGCATTGATCAGATGAACGGTGCCCTACCCAATATCCAAATTTCTGACCTGGCAGGAAGTTTTCACGCTTGCATCGCCATCTTGGCGGCGGTTTATGCTCGCAATAAGATAGAGAAGGCCCAGTATCTCGATATCTCTCTGATGGACAGTGCCCTCTCTATGGCGGTCATTCCCTTCAGTATGATGATGGAACGTGGACAAGTTCCCCAAAGCGGTCGCGATTTATTAAATGGCGGCCAGGCCTGTTACCATCCCTATAAGACCAGCGATGGCAAGTATGTTGCACTCGGGGCCTTTGAAAAAAAATTCTGGGCAAACTTGTGTCGTGCCCTCAAGGCCGAAGAATTGATAGAGGCGCATATGAGTTTCGGACAAGAAAATACCAAGGCCATCAAAAAACTCAGCGATATTTTTAAAACTAAAACTCGCGATGAATGGGTTAAGT
>JAHFAA010000422.1 GCA_023250775.1 Bdellovibrionales bacterium | reverse complement strand
GTTGAAAAAAAGCGATGGATTATTTCTGCCAATGTTGGAACAGATGGGGAAACCACTACCTCCGAAATTTCTTTTAAAAGACATGGAATTCCATCTGGCCATATTTTTGCTGGTCTATGGTTTTTTTATGGGGGGACTGGCCCTGTGGTCCTCAACCTCAATGTGGGTTTTCTTTAAGACTGCCGGTTTTTATTTGGCGTTCTTTGCATTTTCGGTGGTGGAATTTTTCATTTTGAAGCAGAAAATAAAACGCTTGCACTATCAGGCCCAGATGATGAAGGCCGTTCAGGCCGCCCGAATGGAAATAAAAAGTTAGTTATTTTTGGCCAGCGGGATAGCTGCCTAAAATTTTTATGGTCTGGGCCTCCAAGGCCAAATCTTTAAGACATTCTTGCATTTTTTCTGATTTTACTGAATCTTCTAAATCGACAAAGAAAGTATACATAAAAGGATTGTCTGGAATTGGGCGTGATTCGAGTTTGGTTAGGTTAATTTCATATTGAGCGAATTTTTCAAGACAGCGTAGCAGAGAGCCGGGCCCATCACCAATGGTGAAGGCCAGTGAAGTTTTATTTTCGTTGGTAATGAGAAAGTTGTGCTCCAAGTGACTAAAAAGAAAAAAACGTGTGAAGTTATTGCGTACCTTTTGGATATTGGTGGCCACGACATGCAGGTTGTAAATTTCAGCTGTTCTGTGAGAAGCGATGATGGCCTCGCCAGGTTTGATGATTTTTGCCGAACCGGCCGTATCAAAAGAAGGCACAACTTGAAAATTAGATTTGACCAGATAATCGCGACACTGTTCCAAGGCCGCGGGATGTGAATAAACCGTTTTTATATCTTTTAAATTTGTTGATGGTAAGGCCAGAAGACAATGCTCGATTTTTAGATAGTGCTCACCGAGAATAGTAAAAGGGTATTGATTGAGAAGATCGACGTTGAGGTCAATATTTCCGATGATGCTATTTTCTATGGGAAAAAAGGCAAGGTCGATTTGCCTGTTACTGAGTGCTTCGCAAACCTGTTCACTGTGATCAAAATTAATAACCGATGGAATCGCCTTAAACTGCTGGCCCTGGCCGGTGGCAAAGAATTCAAAAACCGCCATTTCACTATAAGAACCGTTGGCGCCTTGAATTCCAACTGTGACAGTTTCTCCAAGTGGTTGCATAACCATTTCCCCTATGGAGTTTGAACTTTGTTATCAATATTTTTGAGTGCTGCTAGCAAGCGAGCGCGTGATTGGGCTGCAAAGCGATTGTAGCGATTCATATCTAAAAAGAGTTGCCAGGTATCATTTTCAACCGTGCTTAAAATGCGCATGAGGCGGCGATAACCTTTGGTATCAATTTGTAAATCAGTGGCCCCATATTCAATCAATCCTCGACCAATAAAATGCGCCAGGAGAAGGGATTGGGAAATTTCTTCGTCATGATGTTCGGGAGTCGTTTCAATGAGAGTCAGGCCTTGTTCTTGTAGATAGCGCTTTATACTTTGATATTTGTCGTCGGGAATACGAACAGGACAAAGTACCAGCTTGCGTCCAAAAAAAGAATCAGTGGCAGAATCTGGCCCGAACATCGGATGAGTCGCCAAAATGGAGGCGTGGGCCGGCAGATATTTTTGCATGATCTGGGCGGGAAATTCTTTTACCGAACATACATCGACGACGATGGTTCCGGCCTTCACCAAAGGAGAAAGATTTTTTATGACAGATTCGAACTGACTGATAGGGACGGCAGGAATGATCAGATCCTGATTGGCCATGGTTGAGAGATCGCCCCAGGTGGCACCCAATTTTTCAACTTCGCTTTTGAGTGGGAGAGTATCGTAGACCACAACTTTAAAATCGCGCGCCAGGGCCTTGGCCAAGAGTTTTCCTAAACGCCCAAAACCGATAATCCCTACGTTCACTTTCGTTCCCCCAAGACCCTTTTTATGCGGTAAAAGGCCTCTTCAATTTCTTGCTCACTGGTGGCAAAGGAAAAACGCAGATAATTTTCTGCGCCAAAAGCACTGCCGGGCAGAATGGCAACTTGGGCATGCTCGAGAATATAATTGGCCAAATCTTCTGAATTTTTTATGGTATCAGTATAGTACTGGTCACAACGAGGAAATAAGTAAAATGCCCCGGGCGGTGGAGCAATGTCGAAAAGTTGCGAAAATAATTTATGCGCCAAATTGCGCCGACGTTCAAAAGTGGCCTTCATCTGAAGGAAATAATCTTGCGGCATTGTGAGGGCCAAAATAGCGGCGGCCTGTGCGGGAGTGCAAACATTTCCACAGACGTGTCCTTGGAACTTGTCGAGATTTTTGACCAGCTCAGCCGCGCCGACGAGAAAGCCGATTCGATATCCCGTCATGGCGTATGACTTGCTAAATGTTTGCACAGTGAGAACGCGAGAAAGCAAATCTTCAGTGCAGGAATTTTTGAGTAAGGTCAGCGGAGAGGTAAAAGCTTTCTTATCGTAGGTTAAAAAAGCGTAGGCCTCGTCAGAAATCACAGAAAAATTAAATTCCTGTGCCCAGTTTAAAATTTGCAGCACATCTTCGTTGCTGTAGATGGCGCCGGTGGGGTTATTGGGAGAGTTGAGAATAATGGCGCGAGTTGCTGGGCCGATGGCGCGGCGAATGGCACTTAAATCAAGCTGATGATTGGGAAGGCAGGGTACAAAAATGGGTTTTCCACCAGCAAGTTTGATCTGCTCTGGAAAAGTTACCCAATAAGGTGATGGTACGATGACTTCATCGCTGGGATTTAAAATAGTTTGAAACAAATTATAAAGAATTTGTTTTGAACCATTGCTGACAAAAATATTTTCCATCCGAATGGGAAGTTTGACGGCCTCGCCCATTTGCTCGGCCAGTTTTTTGCGTAACACGGGATGTCCCGAGACCGGGCCATAGCCGCAGTTGCCGCGCTTTTGTGCCAGATACATTTCTTCCATGACTTCCTGAGGGGGAGGCATATCGGGTTCGCCCACACTCAGTGAGATAATGGGGATACCATTCTTTTGCAATTCTGCTACTCGCGCAACCATAGAGACACTTTTGCTCGCCAAGATAGCATCAACTCTATTGGATATTTTTAGCATGGGTTTTTACCCTCACCTTTAACTTTTGCCATCCTTTCGCTTTGGATGCGCACCGACTCTGCGTGGACGATTTGAAATATTCGTTCAATATACTGGGGATCAAGACCAATTTTCTCTGCATAGGCAGTGCGGTTTTTCATAAGGCGATCCATTCGGTTCATCTGGAGTGCGGTTACATTATGCTCGGCCTTAATATCAGCGATATGATGAACCACCTGCATGCGCGCCAGCAGAATCTCAATCAACTCTGAATCGAGGCGATCAATTCGCGCCCTTTCTTTTTCCAAAGACTCTTCGAAGTTATGATTGTTGCAAGAAGGCAGACGGGTATCGAGACGTTTGAGCATCTCTTCCAAAACCTGAGGAGTGATCTGTTGCCCGGCATCGCTCAAGGCCTGATCTGGTGAGATATGAGATTCGATAATAAGGCCATCAAAATCCATATCAAGTGCCATCTGACTGATACGTTCAATCAGCTCGCGTTTGCCGGC
>JAHFAA010000421.1:2712-3592 GCA_023250775.1 Bdellovibrionales bacterium | reverse complement strand
CATTCATGGATTTTAAGTCTGTTAACGCCACGGCCCTGACTCCTGAGTTTGATTAAAATTTTGGGTAAGTGTAACAGCGAAATAGTGCGTAGGCACTAGGTCGAGTTGCTTTGTCGGTGCTTTTTCGGGACCTAAGTGGACTGACCTAGCTGATGGAGCTTGAAATATTCGCCATGTCTGGACAAAAGCTCAAGGTGAGTGCCCTGTTCGACGATTTCGCCATTGCGCATAACATAAATACGATCAAAATCGGCAATGGTAGATAACCTGTGGGCCACTGCAATAATAGTTTTGTCATCACCTAGCTCTCCCATGGCCTTTTGAACAAAACGCTCTGATTCATTGTCCAAAGCAGAGGTGGCCTCATCAAAAAGATAAATAGGAGGGTTGCGCATTAAGGCGCGGGCCAAAGTGATTCTTTGCTGTTGGCCACCCGATAGTTTCACGCCACGATCTCCGATGACGGTGAGTTCTTGCTCGGGCATGGCCTTCACAAACGAGGTGGCATAGGCGGTGTTCAGGGCGTGATTCATGCGTTCGTTCTGCTGACTCTCGGGATCTAAGGTCAAAGAAAGATTAAAGGCAATAGTGTCGTTGAAGAGAAAAACATCCTGACCAACCAGACCAAAAAGACTGCGTCGTGAGGAATTTCTTATTTCGCATACGTCCCTTCCATCAATAAAAAGCATCCCCTTGGGCAAGGTGTACAGTCCCAAAAATAAATTTATCAAGGTCGTTTTGCCGGCACCTGATGGCCCAACAAACGCCACTCTCTCGCCTTTCTTGATGATAAAATTGACACTTTTTAAAACCTGCTGGTCTCCGTAGGCAAAAGTGAGATTGCGGGCAACAATACTGTCGTTAAAATCAGTGGCAACGT
>JAHFAA010000421.1:0-2702 GCA_023250775.1 Bdellovibrionales bacterium | reverse complement strand
CCGCTTGCGCCTGATTGAGTTTGATATTGGCCTGAGCATATTTTCGAATCGGATCCATAAGCAGGGCCATGGCGGTAATAAAGCTGACAAAATCGCCCGTGGTAATCGCACCAGAATGAACACGATGATGGGCGAAGATGATGATTCCAGAGAAGGCCAGGGCCCCCACAAATTCCACCATGGGGTGGGCCAATTCTTCCACCACGGTGGTATTCATCAGGTGTTTGAAGTATTGATCTTGCACTCGCAAAAAACGCAATGAGGCCAAATTTTGCAGACTGAAGGCCTTGATTACTTTGTTCCCGATAATTCCCTCAGATAAAGTATGAGTCAGACCGCCCAATTCTTCCTGCACGTGATGCTGATTCTTGCGAACCAATCTTCCGCTCTTACTAAAAATATAAATAAATAATGGTGCCACAAGCACGATAACCAGGGTCAACTGCCAGTCCCGATAAAGGGCCAGGGCGAACATAAAAACGGCGGTCAGAGGTTCACGCACAATATCGATGGCACCTTTCAAACCTTGCGAAAAAATGTTGGTGTCATTGATAAGACCGCTCACCAAAGCGCCTTGCTTTTGGTCGTTAAAAAAACTTAAGGGAAGATTTTGAATCTTGCGATAAAACTGCTCTCGCACACGACAGGTGGTCTGATCAACGACGTAACGAAGCCAGTAAAAATGATAAAAACGGCAGGGGAAATTGAGCACCATAATAAAAAGCAAAAGACCGGCCAACCAAAGGGCATCACTCCAAGTTGAGGTGGCACTGAGTCCCTGATCAAAAATTGGTTTCACCAAATAAGCTTCCCAGGCCTTTAATAAGGCCAGCACGAAGGATAAAACCAACGCCCCAATCACCTTCATTTTGTGATGTTCGAGGTAGGGATATAAGCGTTTAAAAAAACCAGTGTCCATTGGGCCCATTATATGACGAGCGAGAGGGTTTTGAAATCGAAAGGATGCAAATGCACATGAAATAAAAAGTAATCCACAAGATTCTTTACCAAGGCATGCTCAAGTGGGCCACTAAACACAAAGTCGGGATAGCGCGTTTCGCGAACTTGAATTAGAAATTGCCGCAGTGGTGTGTGCGACAGACCACTGCGCCCGACAGCAATCAGCTTGGAATCAGCAAATCCACCTTTTTCTGAAAGGAGACCCATACTCGTCTGCGACGTAAGCACCGTGCCCGAGAGCACACATCTCTCCAGCAGGGGAAAGATCCCAAGCTCAAGCATCAGCTTGCTGACAAAAAGCGCCAGCTGATCTGCCAGATTGGCCGCCGCTTCACCTCGCGGAGTATCGAGATAAACCAAGGCATTGCTCAGGACACGAAAAAAACCCGCCATCTCACCGCTTTCGAATTCATTGGGAATCTCTTCCTCCCAGGAGGCCTGAGGTGCCAGTTTGGCGATGACTTCAAGGAAAAAGCACAGCAATGAGTACAACTTGTAATCGTGCCGAATATTTTGATGACTCCACACTGCCTCAAAATCTTTGCCTCGAATCAGTCCCTCACTTTGGGCACGCCCACTCACGATTCCCCGACAAAGATGCCCGAGCTCAACATCACTGCCTTTTTGATGCTTGCCGCCCCCGCGTCCGCCATAAAGGATGACGTGCACGACTTGCCCGTTTCTCATCAGCATTTTTATGATGATGTGCCTGTCTTGGTATGGGATCTTAGAAAGAACCAAACCTTCAATTTTTCTTTGCATGCGCTCACTGTCCTATGCGGAATCATTCTCCATTTAAGCAGTAATGATGAAATCCAAGTAAACCAAATCCCGCCCAGTTTGTCTCGGATGTTTGCTTTTTCTTTCGACCTCGGCGGAGTCATTGAATAGACAGTAAATCCTCGACCATCCCGCCCCCCACGACCAACCATTTGAAACCAAATATCGTAATCCTCCACGGCATAGGTTATGAAAATATTTTGAATGGGGGGAAGATTGACTCCATGGCCCAAGGCGCTGGTTGCAATAATGATCTGGGGGCCATGGCGCCCCTCACTCAAAGAATGTTCGAGCGATTGCTGAAAATCATTCGCTTGCCCTCCCACCATCCCCAGGACATGAAATCCCATTTTTTTTAGTAATCGAGTGCGTTCAAAAACCTCTTCACGGTAGCGACAAAAGATTAAGCAGCGCTGATTTTTCTTAAAAAAAAGTTTGAAAAATAAGGCCCCTGCCAATATTTTCTTTCCCAACGCGATGGCAGGAAAGACAGTGATACGCGTGGGCGGATAACGGAAACAATGATTGCCAAAATCAAGTAACTCCACTCTTTCAAAGGCGTGAACGGCGGTGTTTTTCCACTCCTGCCACAAACGTTGATCAAAAGTTGCTGTTAGCCCGATGATCAATCCGTGCCCCGAAGATAAATCAAAAAAAACTTCCAGCAACTTTGGACGAAAACTAAAACCCCAGTGATAGACCAAATGAAATTCATCCAAGATGAAAATTACGTCAGAGCGGTTGAGTAATTTTTGCACCACCGGGCCTGAAAAAATTTCAAAAGTGAGAATTAAAATAAAGGGGGAAGCCCGCACTCCAAAATTTAACTCTGCCAATTCTTTTCTCGTCATCGGGGCCAAGACGGCAAGCTCAAGCTTAGATTGCTGGCAGCGACGGAAAAATTCATTGGCCAAGGAGCGTAAAGGAGAAAGGTAGACAAGCGCACCACCTGGGTAAGCACG
>JAHFAA010000420.1:2398-3597 GCA_023250775.1 Bdellovibrionales bacterium | reverse complement strand
CTGTTCGCACTTGGGCAAACACCGCTTTGTATGTTTATAACAGTATCTCGCACTTGAAAAGTATTGCTCATCTGTTTTTTTGTGTCAACTGTTTTTTAAACTTTTTTTCTCCGTCAAGAAATGACCTTTTATAAAATGGTCTAGTAAGGCTTCCAGTTCATCAAGGTCGAAAACATATCCGCATGGACAAGGGTTAAAATTACCTCTTAAATAAACATCTGTGAACTTAAGTTCTGCCATTTTTATTTCCTCATTTTTTCCAACGGTAGTCTCTTCTGCTTTTCTCTGTCTGATGGAAGTCACGCTTCCACCAATTTATTCGTAGCTTCAACAACTCGATCATCTGGCCTTTTATCATACCACGAGACCATACGCTGCGTCGTCCATCCGGCTTTTTTGCGAAGTGTTTCCATGTCTGTGTTTTGATCCAAGAGGTAACTATTCGCCGAAGCTCTTAAATCTCGAAGCTGGACGGTTCGTAAATAGGGATCACGCTCACTAGCTAATTCCCGTACTCTTTTCCATCTCTTTTGAAGGTTTCTATAACGGAAGATCGGTATGCCGAGCTTTGTATCCTTAAGTCGTCGTAAAATCATCTCACGCTTAATTTCAGGGACAGGAACACGGTAGGGCGTTCCGCTGGGGTTCCGGGTTGTGATATGTTTGTGTTGAATTCCAAAAAGAACCCATTTATTCGTATCTACGTTTTTGTCGGAAATGCGAAACAAATCACCCGGTCTCAGTTGTGACCAATAGAGCGTATCAATAATTTCGGCCAAATCCTCGTCAGCATAGCCACACAAATTTATCTTTTGTTTTTTGGTGATAAATACCTGCCTGGCGTAGGGCCGCTCATTCACTTTCGGCACAAGCGCCGCCGGATTCTTTGGGGGCAAAACCAACCGCGAGAGATCGGTCCCATTCAAAAATCTTCCCTCTTTATATTCTTCCATCTTCGAATAAATCCGAGCCAGGATCATGTGATTTTTATTGATTGTGCCAGGAGCATAGCCCATCTCTTTAAGATAGCGCCGGAATCGTTCCACATCGGCTTTTGAGATTGTATCCAGATAATGGCCTTTGAAAAACACAAGGATGCGGTGGAAATGAGATGGACTATTTTTACCCGACGGAAGATGTTGCCAGTAGTTGTCGCGGAATAGGCGAATCGCATCTTCAATATGAAGACGAAGACAGAA
>JAHFAA010000420.1:0-2388 GCA_023250775.1 Bdellovibrionales bacterium | reverse complement strand
ACTCCAATTGCTCAGGTATGATTTGATCCATATGCAATGATTGTAATAATTAAGGGGAAAAACATAATTTTTCAAGTGTTTTTTCATTGTTATGGGGAAAAATTTACAATTCCTTTACAATAACCTGACAAATCTCCTACGTTACAATAGTCCTACGGCAGTATATTGACAATCTGACTTTGGTTAGCATCCTTCCCCAGTATGGGCAAGGAATCGAAGTCTGGCACAAGGTTCTACATTGACCAGGGGATGAAAACGATAACAATTCATATCCCCAACAAAATTCATGTCAAGCTTGTGAAGCATTCCAAAAAGGTTAAGTTCAATTACCTTGATTTTCTCCAATTGAGTTCTTTTCTTTCAGCTCGAGTTCGTTCAGTCGAATGTAATCTTTAGTGAGCGATCCGTCGGCAGCACCGCCCCTACAGAGGTAGTGCTTTTGAACTCCGCCAGAACATTCTTGAAGCAACCTTTCGATAATTTGATAGCTTTGAAAAGAACGGGCCCATGGAATTTTCTCTTTTTCCTCTTGTGAATCTGGCGTAAAAACAGATTGAACAATCTGCCCTACTTTGAACTTGAATAACGCATCTATATCTTCCATTTTATCCTCCATGAGTGAGAACCACGTCTTCTGAGTAATCAGCATCCATTCATCTTTCTTGAACTTCTTCGGTTGAGGCATGGGTATCTCCTTTTAGTTTTGAGTATTGATTGCACCATTGATTGACGAGGCAATAATCCTCACAGCGGACGTTCTCACCGGGCCGTGTCTCCACCACCATGCCGTTTTGATCGGCGAGCGCCGTAGCTTTGTTTGAATCCTCAAAGACTCGATAAGCTTTTTTATTTCCTTCCTTTTTAACGGCATAGGTTGTGGGCCGCGCCCAGCGCTGGTCAGCCGTGCATTCTGGAAGGCTGTCGTCAGGCAGTAATTCACTTCTCTGGTGCAAGGTCACAAGCTTCTCGATTTCAGCTTCGGTTCGCTTAATCTCCCACATGGGAATGTCGGTGCGAAGGATGGGCACCTGGGGGTAATAAGGTTCGCGCTTCGAGCGAGACCGCGACCAGTCCCGAAGGATCGCCACAATTTGAAGACGCTTGGGTTTGAAACCATGCTGAACGTAGAGCCAGCGGTAGAAATTCAGTTGCATCTCCCATTCCGGCTTCTCACCCAGCAGGAAGGAATAAACGCTCGTGACCTTATAATCAGACAGTATGCCATCCGGCCCCAAGAGGTCTGGCTTTCCCGATACTTTCCATCCAAGAACACTTGCCACCATACGCTCCTCCGCCAAGTGGTTCGTGGTATCGGCGCGCTCCAGGATGCTATGCACAGATTGGCCTAAGAGCTTCCAGATTTGGTCCGAAGCGTCCTCGGAGATATCGAGGTCGTGGCGCTTCTCCAAAATGCGCATCCGGGGCGAGCGGATGAGGCCACTGATGCTGATATCGCCGACCCGATCATAAGGGTCGTTCCGAATCGCTGAAACCAGCGGCTCCGGCAAATTGTAATTATTGGTCAATTTCAAAACGGCACCTCCTCATCACTTGCTACAGAAGGAGAAGCAGTTAGGATATCATCCCGCTCGCCTGGAATCGAATCAATTGAAATAATCATATTGCGATCACGGCCTTTCAGGTCTTGTTCAATTCCCACTTTGGCGATAAAATGTTTCCCAAGCCAGTTGTCTGGTTCAATAATGATCTTCCCTTCCCATGGCTCGCCGATACACTTGAGGAAATAAATCGCCATTCCCGCGCCTTTGCGATCCGGCGGCAAAAATGTGACATTGTGCCAGACCTTGGAACCAAGATAATCCTTGTCATCCACCTCACACTCCACGCTGTACATGACATCGTTATTTTTTGTGGTTTTCTCCGTCACGTTTTTGATGACCATCAAATATATTGCTGGTGGCACCGGCATAAATCCTCCCGATGGTTTTACGGTTGTGGCATCATATTCAAATGCTCTCATGATATTGTCTCCTTTAATTTAAGCGACTTTGTGCAACACAAAAACTTTTTCGACGGTTTTCTTGCCTTCTTTGATTTGGTTCCATAACTCAGTAAGGTGAGCTAGAACGTCTTGATCCGTTGCGAGGAATAAGTCACGTAAGGCATGGATGTAATCATTCACGGCTTCGATGGGAACGCCTTTGCCAACAAAAGCAACTTTGGCTCTTTCAAGACGCTTTTTCGCATCCGTTTTCGTTTCTTGGGATGGCTGAACATCGATGATCTCCATTTGGTCATTCTCCCCAATGCTGACGTTGGCTCCAAGTTCTTCGGGCGTGTAAAGCCCCAAAACAACATCAGGAAATGTCACGCGAAGATTGGCCGCCAAGGCTCGCCACATAAACATGGTTTTGGCCTGCTTCTTGT
>JAHFAA010000419.1 GCA_023250775.1 Bdellovibrionales bacterium | reverse complement strand
CTGGTGGTTCAGGACGATACACTGGAGGTTGTGGTCGAGTCACTGGTGGCTCAGGACGATAAACCGGAGGTTGTGGTCGAGTCACTGGTGGCTCGGGACGATACACTGGAGGTTGTGGTCGAGTCACTGGTGGCTCAGGACGATAAACAGGAGGTTGTGGTCGAGTCACTGGTGGCTCAGGACGATAAACTGGGGGTTGAGGACGTGTCACTGGCGGTTGTGGCCGAGTTACAGGTGGCTGCGGTCGTACGACCGGGCCGCAATTCATTCCGGGACGGCACTGCGCTTGGGCCAATTCAGCACCAAAGCAATACACGCCCACTAATAATAGTAGGGCAGACATCTTCATAAACAACTCCATCATTACGAATTTGGTTGCTGCGAAGCTAACAAGCGCAACACAAGAGAAACATTGAATTTTCTAGCAATATAAAAAGAATATGTTTTCTGACGGCCCGGTAACAAGAGTTAAGAACGGAGAATTATCCTCTAATTTTAAATAGTTACATCTAAAATAGAGGCAATAAAAGTAAAGCATCTAACGGCCATATTTAAAGTGTCCAACCAAAATGGTGCAATTATGCAACCGGGTTTTATTCTTGGGTAGAGAAAGACGATAAGCCTGGTGATGAACTTTAATCAATATGTTGTACTCCTCATCATCGCCAGTTTGGTCAATGTAGGATTCGCCCAAGTTGTCCCAGGCAACGAGGCGGATTTATGTCCCGGCCTGACAAATATTTTGCCACTGAACACCGCCTCTTTTGGCCCTCTCAAAGAAGTTTTTAATTGTGACGTGATTGAGCGCCAGGCGTTCAGCGAAAGAAGGCCTTATCGCAACGGTCGATCTGGTAAAGAGACCGCATTCTGGGCACAAGAAATGGTGGGTGGCGATATGGCCCGCGAGTACATGGATAAATTAAAAAGGGCCGAGGGCAGTGGTTCGGGTGGTGTGGCCGAAGTTCCGGTGGGAGTTCTGGATGTTGGTTTTGCCCTGACCAATTTGCCACGAAATCGCATGACTGGAAATGCCCTGGCCTGCCGTCAAGCTGTTCGCGAATGCAATCCCGATGCTGCAGACTATGTTATGCGCGGATTAACGTTAGAGGATATTGATGCCATGGGACTTCCAAAGTTTGGAACTTGTCCGGCCATGACCCAACATTGCCCGGCCCATCTTGGTGATGATTCCGAACATGGAACTTCTGTCAGCAATTTAATCTTAGGCCCTCCTCCGATGGCATCCACCGACCAAGCACGTTTGAGTTGGGTTGATACAGCGTCTCGCCCAATGGAAGAGATTGTCAGCTCGTTTGAGGCCACCACCCCAAAACCGCGAATCCTTAATATGTCTATTGCATGCCATTTGGAGATTCGCCATTTATGTGAAAGCTGGCCGCCCTCCATCAAGCGCATTAGTGATCAAACCATCGCCGTAAAAGCATCAGGAAATAATTTTCCCGAAGAAGTTGATCCGACCTCAAAAATCATTAATGGGATTGTGGTAGGCAGTTTGACGCCATCGGGTCTGGCCAGCGATTTTTCACAAGACGGTCACGAGGTCACAATTAGCGCCCCTTCCGACTATAGCATCCAATCTCTGTCCCCTAGAAAATACGACGATGAAAGACCTGGATCAAGACCGACTCTCTTTAGCGGCACAAGCGGTGCCACTCCGATGGTCACCAGTGCTCTCACAAATGTCTTGGCCTTGCTACCCGATATTTCCACCGCAGAAATAAAAACACTCTTACGCAAAACCGCCATTCCCACGGCGGGAACCATGAATGGCAATAATGGCGCTGGTTCCTTAAACGCGCTCAAGCTTGTGCAAGTGGCCCATCGTTTAAAAGAAATGAACTTACCACGGTCCGAGGCCAAGGCCTTGCTCAATCAGGACTCACTCTATGATTTTAATGACCAGGCACAAAGCTTGGTGACGAGAGCACAAGAACTGATGCGCGAAGTTCCCTACGACGCCAATATTTGTGAACGCCACAAACGCGCTTTCAAACTTTTACGCCAGGCCTTTTTTCTCGCCCCGAGAGAACACAATGTGCGGAAGGCCCTTGCCGATATTTATCGCGCCAATGGTTATGAGGCGCAAGCTGATTTCGCCGATCCATCGGCGGGAAAGCACGCCATTGCCATGAAAATGGCTGACAAAGAATTACGTCTGCGTGCCCTCATTCGCTCTGGAAGTTTTAAAAGTAGCGACACCTCTCTCCTGCGTGAAGTCTTGCAACAGAAGGAAGTCGGTCACAGAACCAACAGCATGCTCTATGCTCTCCTTCCCGAGCATCAGGCTTCGCTTGCTCAAGCCTTGGAAGGTTTATCAGAGGAACAAATCGAACCTCTCTACATCGATCTTGCCCAGGAAAAAAGAATGTCTTCCGAAAAAGCGCTCACCTTCATGCAGTTACTTTTACACTCACCAAAACCCGCCAAAAAAAATGTCATCTTCTATGTCTTCAAAGGCCTACCAGAAAATATGGCCTCATCCGTTTTTGATGAGGCCTTCCGTTCACCCAATAAAGAAGATCGTCGTAATGCGATCGATTATGTTTACAACTACTGTGACAAAAACAAATCTGTGCAATATCTCAGCAACCTTCTTGAACACGAACAGGACCCAGATCTCATAAAACAGGCCACCAAATTGAAAGAGAAACTTGAGACTTCGCCCTGATCTTTCGAGTGACAAAGAGTGACAATCTTCTTGATCTATGTGATAGTTACCCCCCTATGCGATTTCTTGCAAACCATCTACTCGCCTTAACACTTTCACTTTTTTTATTCATTCTTCTCATTGGAGTGAACGTCATCCAGATGAGTAGTCTGATCATTCTTCCCTTTAACCGCCAACTCTTTCGCAAAATTAATTGCGCCTGTGCCGGCGGCTGGTGGGGATTGTGCGAAACGGCCTTGCGGCGCATTTGTCGAATTGAGATCGTGATCACAGGTGACCCAATTCCCTTTCAGGAAAATGCCCTGCTTATTTGCAACCACCAAAGTATGGCGGATATTCCAGTCTTATTTAAAACCGCCAAAGACGCTGGCCGCCTCGGCAATATGAAGTGGTTTGTCAAAGACGTCCTTAAATATGTTCCAGGTGTAGGATGGGGCATGCTTTTTTTGGATTGCATTTTTGTCAAACGAAACTGGCATGCGGATAAGGACAAAATCTATAACACTTTCAAGAAATTCTACAGTGAGGATATTCCCATTTGGTGCATGCTTTTTCCTGAAGGCACTCGCCTGCGCCCTCATAAGCTCAAACGGGTTCAAGAAATTTGCAGAAAAAAATCTTTACCTCTAACAACCTATGTTTTGCTTCCGCGGCCCAAAGGATTTATCGCCTCGGTGCAGGGATTGCGTGGTCATCTCCAATCTGTGATTGATGTCACCATTGGATATGAAGGTCAGGCCCCGACTCTCTACCAGCTGCTGCGAAGAAAGGATAAGCGCATTCATCTGCATGTTCGACGTTTTCCCATCAACACTCTTCCTGAGGCCGAAAAACCCCTGGATGCGTGGATTAATCAATGTTTTTATGACAAAGATTCACGTCTTAGACGATTTAAAGAGACTCTCCAATTC
>JAHFAA010000418.1 GCA_023250775.1 Bdellovibrionales bacterium | reverse complement strand
GTCTTAGACGATTTAAAGAGACTCTCCAATTCACGAACTGAGTAAGCTTTACACTGACTGCATTTTTTTTCTCCCTGTTTTTATGGCCGTGCTAGACCTAACGCCGCGTATGTTGTCTTATTTGCTGCCATTCATGCTTCTTGTCTGCTTCTGGGGAGGCCCTGCCTGGGCCGGTTTTTTAAACAAACAATCCCTTCCCTTTGCCACGTTTCACTTGAACTCAGGGCAGTCAATCGTCAGTGATGAGAAAGGTAAAGTCACCATTCCCCAAGGAAGTCGGGTAAAAAGTGTCGATTTGCGCGGCCCTTACTTTGAAGTATCAAAGGATGATGCCCCTATTGTCCTCAAGCAAATTGCGGGTGACCTTTCAGTTTCCGCGACAACCGAAACTGAAAATCGCGCCCTCACTGTTTGGCAAACTCTTCATCAAACAGTCATCACCTTGCAAAATATTTTGGGCCGTGATTTTTTTGAGCAAGTGTCTTTTCCCATCAAAGTCATGGTGGATTTTGATGAAGGTTGCAATGCCGGATGGGATGGGGGCAAATTACTTTTCTTCCAAGGCGACAAGCACTGCCAGGCCAGCGTCTACATTAAGGATATCGTCGTACATGAATTTGGGCACGCCTTAATGGACAATCTCAGAAGTGGCGGCCCACGCTTGGAAACTGACTTTAATGAAGGCATGGCCGACTTACTGGCGGCAACTTTAGGCAACGACCCTATTATTGGTGAAGGTTTTTTTAAAGGGTACTCGCCCAATTATCTGCGCTCACTGGAACGGTCTTATGTTTATCCCAATGACTGGCGTGGAACCTATTCAGGCGCTCTTATTTTATCCACCTTTGGATATGAAGTTCTCAATCTTCTGAAAGAAAATTTTGCCGCCGAGGTTGCGCAAAAAATGTTTCTCGAAGAATACTTCAAAGTCCCTAGTCTTCTTTCGAGCGTTCAGGGCCGCGCTCTCGAAAATGCTCCGAAACTGATTGTCCAAGGGCTGTTGGACAGACCAGAGATTCAAGCTAAACCAGGGCTGCAAATTTGGTTCAATGAATTACTTGGGCGTCATGGCCTTCATAGTGGTGATCGGCCTTTTCAATCGAGCTTGACTCAAGATGGAATTCTCCTTTCTTTCCCCCCCAACTCTACGCCTGGACAAGAGCTAATTCTCACCACGAGCACGGGAGTAAAAAGAACGTTGTCAATTGACACAGGCTCCAACAGCAAGCTTGTTCCTTATACAATTTTTTCTGCAGCAGGAGCATGTGGCAGGACGATTAATGCCAGCGCCACACTTTATCAGGCCCAAGCACGGCGATCATTTGCCCCCCTCAAACTTCTCGGCGGGCAGCAGGTGGAATTTAAAAGTGTGGCGCTTGATCTTGGCGCTCAACGGTCCATCCCCGACTTTGAAGAGGGCGTTCTCTCAATCCCTTATTCTGTCTCACTAAAAAATAATGAAGTTTTAATTTCTGCCGTTTTACAAAGTACCATCGACCATATCTTCCCTGAAGATTTGCGTCTAAGCATTCAGGCGGGAACGAAAATCGCACCGATCGAAAGAGGTGTCGAAGAGCGAGCAATGCCAAACACCTTTGACCTGACTCCGTTCATCTCGCAAAATTCGCGAGGGTCTATTGTCATGCAAGATATCGGAAAAGGATTTACCGGCACGGCCCAAAACAACAAACTGTTGTTAACAACTTTAGGGGCCGTCTGTCCTGCCCGGTAAAGAATCTGGTGCTGCTTGCTGGCGCGACTGGCGGATCTTTTTGTAGATCCAATAGAGTACGATAAAAACACCAAAACCAATCAGCAATTTTACTTCCAAGGACTTGGCATTATTTAAATATCTTTCGAATTTTCGCCCAACATAGTAGCCACCATAGCCAAAGGACATGGCCCACGCGAAGGCACCAATGCCATTTAAGAGTGCAAATTTTTTCTTGGGAACATGACTAAGACCGGCGGCAATGGAGATCACATTCCGGAGCCCATAAAAAAAACGAAAACACATCAGCAGCCAAACAGAGTTTTTTTCCAAAAGTCGCAGGGCCCTGGAAATTTTATCATCCCACTTACTGAATTTTCGCAGCACCCAAGCACTCTTGTAGCGCGCCAATAAAAAAACACATTGATCGCCAAACATACTACCGCAAAAGGCCGCGAGAATGGCGTAATGGAGATTGAGCCGCCCTCTTGATGCAAGGACTCCGGCGACAATTAAAATGGTTTCACCTTCTAAAAAAGTTCCAAGAAAAAGGGCCAGATAGCCCCAGGTCCTGAGTAGGTGATTGAGATCATCAAACATAGGCAACCAGGATAAAGGATTTGAATCTTTGAGGGAAGCACTTTAATGGGCCACTCAAACTACCGCACTGTGTGAAAGAAATGTAAAAGCAATTCCAAAAAGCTTCGCCTGCGTTTCTTATGGCCTATGCTAACCAAAAGATATTCATGAATGGAGAAAAGATCATGGGCCAAGCAAACACAAATCAAAAAATCCTTTTTACTTCAGTATGGCGACCTATTGGCCCAAGTGTTGGTGATGGTGAGTCTGTCGGTTATGAGCTGCTGCATGGTCAAGTGACGAGGGCCCAAGGCATTTACTCGCCAAGAGTGGTTCATAAGCAATTTTCTCTAGATTACATTGCAGAGAATATCGATACTCCAAGTAAAGTTCTCCATTATCCATCTCACGCACGTCTGCGTCGCGAACTGCAAAAAAATTATGATGTCGTGGCCATCGCCTTTGTCCTTTCAACCTCTCACCATGCGCTTGCGATGTGTGAGATGATTCGCGCGGTTGCACCCAAGACCAAAATTATTTTAGGTGGCTATGGAACAGTCATGACTGATGAGGAACTTCTTCCTTATTGCGATACCGTTTGCCGCGGAGAAGGTGTGGCCTTCATGCGAAATTACTTAGGCCAAGCACCTCTCGAGCATGATCAGTATAAACATCCCGACATCTTTAGCCGCCTGCGCATTTTTGGCATTCCCGTTTCTATGACAGGTATGGTTTTTGCCGGTCTAGGGTGCCCAAATGCCTGTGACTTTTGCTGTACTTCTCACTATTTCAAAAACCAACATATCCGCCTGCTTCCAACCGGAAAAAGTATTTTCAATCTCATGAATTCGCAACGCCAAAAATATCCCACTTGCGACCACACCATCTTGGATGAAGATTTTCTCCTCTCCAAAAGCCGCGCCCAAGAATTTCTTGATCTTTGTCGCAAGAATCAAGTCGCCTTCTCGACATTCTGTTTTGCCTCAGTCAAAGCACTCAAGCAATACACCTGTGATGAGCTGCTCGAAATGGGCATTGACGGTGTTTGGGTCGGTTACGAAGGAAAGGCCGCCGGTTATGAGAAGCATCGGGGCGTCAACATTGATGAGTTTATTAAAAATCTTCAGGCCCACGGAATCACGGTTTTGACCTCAATGATTTTAGGTATTCCTTATCAAAGCGACGCCATTGCTCGCAATGAATTTCAAGAACTCATGAAAACGAATCCAAGCCTTTCACAATTTTTAATTTATGGGCCAATTCCCGGAACTCCTTTCTATGAAAAAGTCATGAAAGAAGAGCTTATGCACGGT
>JAHFAA010000417.1 GCA_023250775.1 Bdellovibrionales bacterium | reverse complement strand
GACTTAAATGTCTATAAAATCAAAGATTCGTACCATTCCAAATTATCCCAAACCAGGTATCATGTTTCGCGATATCACCACACTGATTAAAGACCGCGAAGGTTTTGCCATGACGATTGATCAGTTGTGTGTTCGTTATGCCAATAAAAAAATTGATGTTATTGCCGGTATTGAGGCCCGTGGTTTTATTATTGGTGCCGCCATGGCCTTACAAATGAAGCTGGGGTTTGTTCCCATTCGCAAGAAGGGGAAATTGCCAGGACCTACCGTTGGCGTTTCCTACAAGCTTGAATACGGTGAAGATCATATTGAAATTCACAAGGATGCTATTCAAAAGGGTCAGCGTGTTTTGCTGGTCGACGATCTTATTGCCACAGGCGGGACGGCCCTTGGTGCCGCTGAACTCATCGGGCGAATTGGAGGAGAGCTGGTTGAGGCCTGCTTTATAGTGGATTTACCTGAGTTGAAGGGCGGGGAGAAGTTGCGTGCGAAGGGTATTCCTTACTTTGCTCTGGTGGATTTTGAAGGCGAGTAGGGCCTAAGATTCTCGTATCTCATACATTTTAGTTGTCATCTCACGCACGTCTGGCCTATTATGCCCGACGCCTTAAGGGGGGCCATGTGCCTCGAGTTTGGTAATGTTTTAGGTATGTTAGGAAGGAGTAGAGTCATGGCAGCCCGTAAAAAAGCAAAAAATCGTCATCACTGCAAACGTCTTGCTCGTAAGCGCAAGCTTATGAAGAATCACAATAAGTAGACTTTACTTGTCTGATTTTGTTCGAGCAAAAAAATCTGCCGTATAATTGTTGACACCTTTTGACAGGTGCGAATTTATTAATTTTACCTATTCAGTAGTCGATTAGGAAGGAGAGTCCATTTACTGGGAGTTCTCCTGTGATGAGTTCCAAATTTGCTGTTTTCAAAATTAGCATTCAAAAAATCGTCTTAGCATTATTAGTCCTGTCGTCATGCTCGACCCCTGTGACTCAGCTCACGCGTGGCCCCGCCAATGATCCCAAAGAACTGCCCTTCATGCGCAGTAAAGATTTTATGGACGCCAAGCTTTACCACTTTAAGGGTGCGCTGGCCTTTCCTCCTGTTCGCTGGATTGTTGAACTGGTTGCACGAAAAAAGGCCCACGACTTTTTAAAGGCCCTACCTCTTGAAAAGGCCGTCTATGAGCGCATTATGGACAAGTTGAAAAGTCACAAGTTTATGGTGCAGTTCATGCCTTTTGTTTTGGCCATTAAAGATCAATACATGGCCAAAGAAATAAATAAAAACAGAAACTTCGAAAAATATATTAAGCAGTATTGGCCAAATCCTCAGGCCCTTCCAGGACTCAAGCATTCGCTCTTTACCTATGTGGGAAAGACCAAGAATACGATTGGTGACAAAGATAAGAGTGGCACTTCCCCGGGGGTCTCAAAAAAACTGATCGCAAAATTTGTCACTCTGGTTGATGCCGTTATGTTTAAGGATATCGATTTTAGATTAGGCATGAAGCCAGTGCTTGCGGATGATCGGATTCAGGCCACTATGCCAGTGGTCAAAGACCTTATGGCGCAAGTCGTGTCCGATTTTGAAATTCCTGACACCTATAAGGAAATAGTTTCAGGTATTATCAGTGATCAAAAACGCCTTGAAACACTGACGGTTTCATTGAGTGAAATTATCTTAAAAACTATCTACAACAATTATCAAATGTTTGCTCGACAATATCATCGAGAGGAAATTTTGAAAGGTTGGTTTTTGACTGAAATTGAAAAGCAAGATGGAGGCGAGCTTTGGAGTTATTTGCGCGAGTCAATGAATGAGAGACGCTATGTCGTTCATGTCGTTGTGGATGGGTTGCAGGGAAATTTGGTTGAAAATCTGGCGCTCGGCAAACCAGGTAATCCTTTCTTAAGCACCATTTATCAGGAGCACATGAACAGGGCCGTTTATAGACCCAAAGATATTGCTTTTAAGGAAACCGATCCACAGCAAACGGATTTTTTAAAATTTTTAGTAGAAGGCCAAGAGCAATTTGATCATCCAAAGTATCTGCCATTTTTCAAAGAACTCTATACAAAATACAAAAATGGAATCGCGATTGATGGGCTTTCGACAACCCCTACAATCAGTGTGAGAAATATTCCCATGGCAACAACAGGTGCCGCAGCCGATGGCCCTGGAGGAACGCTCTTGCCCAATTTCCATTATGTTGATCGTAAAAAAGATCGGGCCTACTATTTTTTTGGGAACGATGCTCTTCGCATTGAAGACTTGGCCAACGAAAATGGCTTGAAGACCATTTTTCAACGCCTGCCTTATCTGAATACTCTCAATTGTAACAATCAGTTTGGGCTTGGGGCAGACATGCTTTTTGACCCACTCATAAATATTGCAGTGGGAGAATCCTCGCGCGATTTTGGCGAGATTATTTGCCTCGCCGATTTAGAAAGGCGCATGCTGCATGAGAAGAAGGCCATCGAAATTAGAAAAAAACTTTTAAGCTACGAAGAGAAGGTTAAACATTGGAATGGGAAAAAACATCCATTTGGCAATCATGCGCCAGGAAGTCCTATTCCCACGATGCGTCGACTTTTAAAACAACTCGCACAACATGAAAACGCCGGAATGCCAGCGTATTTTGCCATGTATGTTGCCTGGCCAGATCACTTCGCGCACTTCAAAGGGCCATTTAGTGATGAAATTATTTCTCCAACAGGAGAGTTGAATCGCCTTGATTATTGGTTAGGGCGTGTCCGTGATGTCTACAAAAGTGCTGGCATTTATGATCAAACCGTTTTTGGCTTGGCCGGCGATCATGGGCTGACTCCCGTCTACTATTTGCTCAACCCTGAAGTTGTCGTTTTTGATAAGATGAAAAAAGACGGAACCCAACTGATTGTGCGAAAAATTTCAAGCGATGAAGGGGAAGGGCCAAAACTCAATCACCCTTTCAAGCCAAATTCAGTGAAAGGAGTGGATGTTGTTATTGCCTCTACTGCCGGTGGAAACTACATGATCGATTTGTTCGTCGATCAGGCAGAAAATTGGGCGCGCCAGCCTGAATATGATGACATTCGCCATCTGCGACTGATAAGCGGTCAGGTCGTCGATATGATTTCGGAGTTGGCCACCAAACTTGAAGACACCTTAGATTATTTTGTTGTGCGAGAACATAAATGTTCGCTTCAATCCTGTGATGTTCGAGTCGGAAGAATGGAAGGTGATAAATTAGTAGAAGGCAAAATCCTGAGACGGGGAGACCGAATTTTTTATAGTTATGGCGATGTTGATCTCATGGATCTCGCAAAACTCAACCATTTCCGTAAAGGTCAAGCCGATCCCATTTATCAGGAATTGCTTGAGAAGTGTTTACGCCAGGCGGATGAAAGTAACGTTGCTACATGGTGCTTTGAGGATGAATGGCGGCAGTTGACGTCGTACACCGATCGCCCTGATTCTGTCGCCCAATTGGCGCACCTCTATGATTCCGATTTGGCCGGAACGATCAATCTTTTTCCAAAACCAGGAATTGGCTATAATTCCAAGGTTCCGGGACGTCATGCGGGGGAATATTTTCATGAGAAAGATGCCCTCGTGGGGGTATGGGGAACACATGT
>JAHFAA010000416.1 GCA_023250775.1 Bdellovibrionales bacterium | reverse complement strand
ATCTTTCGCCAAGCTCATAAAGATATCGTGCAGTCCCGGAACGTTTTCAGAGGGAACCAGCTTGGTATATTGCCCATTGGAGGTCAGTTCCCAACTTAAGGCCTTTTCTTTTAAGGCCAAGGAAAAAAGGCGCCATAATTTTTCTTTCAATTCTTTGGATAAAACGGGAGTCACCACTTCCACTCGACCATTCAAATTTCGTTGCATCCAGTCCGCCGAGCCAAGATAGAAACGTCCTTGCAACTCATCCACGGCACCACTTCTAAAATAAAAGACGCGTGAATGTTCGAGGTATCGGCCGATAATGGAAATAACCCGAATATTTTCACTCGCCCCGGTCACGCCCGGTCGCAGACAGCAAAAGCCGCGCACAATTAAATCAATTTTGACCCCGGCACGAGACGCTTCGTAGAGTTCGTTGATAATTTCTACGTCTTCCAAGCTATTCATCTTGGCCACGATATGCGCTGGCCTTCCCGCCTTGGCATGCTCGATTTCTTCTTTGATCATGGCGATAAATCGCTGCTTCATATTTAAAGGCGCCACCAGCAGGTTGTCGTAATCTTTTTTCAGCGAAATGCCGGTTAAATAATTAAACGCCTCGATAATTTCCGAAGTAATGGCAGGATTGGCCGTCATCAAACTTAAATCAGTATAAAAGTTGGCGGTGGTGGCATTGTAATTCCCGGTTCCAACGTGAGCATAACTGGTGATGCCGTCATAATCTTCACGCACCACCATGCACATTTTAGAGTGAGTCTTAAGCCCCACCATGCCGTAGGCAACGTGCACACCATTGGCCTCGAGCTTTTGCGCCAGATAAATATTTCGTTGTTCATCAAAGCGCGCCTTAAGTTCAATCAAGACCGCCACGTGTTTTCCCTGCTCCGCCGCGCGAATCAAGGCCTCGACAATATTTCCCTGGGGCCCGATTCTATATAAGGTCATCTTGATCGCCAGCACCTTGGGATCAAGCGAGGCATCGCGAATCATGTGCTCGACCGTTCCGGCAAAACTCTCATAGGGATGGTGAATCAGATAATCTTTTTTCTTGATCAGGTGGAAGATATTGGCCTTCTCTTCCAAAAATTCATGAGGCGTGACGGGTTTGAAAGCGCGATATTTTAAATCCGGGCGCTCCACATTATAGATAGCATTAACATTGGTGTGACAGATAATACTGGGCATCTCAATCACGTCTTGTTCGGAAATTTCCAGCTCATCACATAGAAAGTTCAAGCTCCAAGGGTCAGGTGACTTTTCATGCTCCAAGCGCAGCACGGGCGCAAAACGGCGTTCGCGCAGCTCCGCCTCAATAAATTCCATCAGATCTTCCACATCCTCATCGTCTTCCGAGAGATTGGCATTTCGAGTTACCCGAAAGAGCGTCACATTCTCCAGAATCATGCCGGGAAAAAGATGGGGCAGACAATTTTTGATCAGCTCATCAGAGGAAATAAAACGATAGCTATCTTCATCGCCTCCGGGTAAACGAATCCACTGATCAATCTCGGTGGGAATTTTAAGCCGGGCAAAATGTTTTTCATCTTCATTGGGCCGGCGCATACTGACGCCCAAATTGCTGGATAAGTTTGAAATAAACGGAAAAGGGTGGCCGGGGTCGACCGCCAGCGGAGTTAAAATTGGAAACAACTTCTTCATGAAATTTTCTTCCAAAATTTTCTGCTCATCGCTGGTCAAATTTTTCCAGGTAAGAAGCTGGATGCCCTCAGAGTCAAGCTCAGGTCGAATTTCTTTTTCAAAAATATGCGCCAAAAGTTTAACTTGCTCATCGACTTTCATGCGAATCACCGCCAGCTGCTCCTGGGGCGATTTACCATCAATCGACATAAAGGATTGCACCGAGACGACCTGATTTTTTAATCCGCCGACTCGTTTCATGAAAAATTCATCCAAGTTGTTGACAAAAATATGGCAAAATTTCAGGCGCTCCAGCACTGGATTGCGATGGTCCTGGGCCTGATACAAAACGCGATTATTGAACTCCAGCCAGGACAATTCGCGATTAATAAAATGCTGGGATTTTAAACGAACCTGTTCCAATGACGGACGGGGCACAAGGATTTGAATTCCTTTTTTTTCCGGCAATTTTTCAGATGACGCTGCTTTGCGTGCCCGACGACTGGTAGGCATACGGTTCTCTCGCTTGCTTGGGTGAATTAATTCGCTCGCATCTTCTATCATAAGAAACCTTCTCCTCCACCTCTAGTGGGTGTTATTTGCTTTCCGAGTTAAGCTTTTTACTCAAGTTTTTGCTCCTCTCTTCAATCTTCTTGCTGCAAAATTGAGACCATGGTCCGCAAATTCCCGAAGCGGTGGTATATTTATTACCTATGGCCATTTCTTTTTTACGCCGCAAACAAATCTACGAATTACTCGGTCAATTTTTGGAAACCGGCGTCCCGACAGCAGAGGCCTTGCGCAGTATTCTGCAGTACTATCCCGATGGCAAGCTCAACAACACATTGCAGTACATAGATTCTTATTTTGAGGAAGAAGGCAGTCTGGCAAAGGCCCTGTCGATTGTCCTCGGCCCTCTCCCCCATTTTGAACAGTTGGCGCTGGAGAGCGGCGAGATGCAAGGCCACCCAGGCAAGGCCATGGCCTCACTGGCAAAATTTCTGCAGCAAAAGGAAACGCTGCTCAAAGATCTCTTGGAAAATTTACAAGGCCCGGTGCTGTCCCTTCACGGCGCCTTGGCGCTTTATCTCTTTTTAGATGGGTACGGCTCGAGCGAACTGAACGTTTTTTTTTGGTCCAAGGCCATCACCCTGCTGATCATTTTGTGGTCAGGAATTTATCTTCTCGCACGACGTTTAGTCGGCGCTTTTACCACCAAGGCCTCTTTGGCCCTGCTGCCCTTAAGCGGTCAACTCACCACTCATCTTCATAATTTTGATCTTATCCTCTCCTATCGCGCCCTGTTGGATGCCGGACATTCGCGCCAGCAAATTCATGAAACTCTGCTCAGTTCTTTTGAAAATACTTCCGGTGAATTTAAAAATTCTTTGCAACTGGCCTTCAATTCCATTATTGAAGGAAAAGATGCCCCTCCCCCGCCACATTTCTTAACTCCAGAAAATTGGGCAGAATGGGGCGTGGGGCGAAAGGCCGGCAGAGAGGGCGAGGCCTTGCAAAAAATTGAAACGCGCTTGACTGAAAACCTTGAGCGCGCCTTTCGCAATTATTTTACCTGGACCAATCGCATTTTGCGTTTCACAGTCTTGCTCTTGGTTGGTTTTTTGATTTATAAAATGCATATGGGGCGACTACAGGCCCTGGACGATATCAACATAGGGGAATAAGGAATGTGCGGATTTGTCATGTACACTGGCGAAATTGATACTTTGCCAAACTTCTATCAAGAGTTGAAACGCATTACGCACCGAGGCCCTGACAGTACCTCGTTGCTTGATTTTCACCATAAGGGCAGCCTGGCCTTCCATCGACTCTCCATTATGGACACCACTCATCGCGGCGATCAGCCTCTGATTGACCGTGAGTCCTTGAACTTTGTGGTGTGTAATGGCGAAGTTTATAATTACCAGGAACTTTTTCAAAAATATAAAGATCGTTACAACTTTACCTCAAAATCTGA
>JAHFAA010000415.1 GCA_023250775.1 Bdellovibrionales bacterium | reverse complement strand
TCCCATCTTTTCACGAAACTTATGTAAGGCCTCCATCGCCATGACATGCAAGGGAGGCCCGGAAAGATACTGTTCTTTATCGGCCAAACTAGAATGCTCACCGCCGACCACCAAAGTGTTGGTAAATTTGGCCCCGAGGTGACGCTTCCAAGACTGGGCCTTGATCTCGAGACGCTTCATCATCGCCACCGCCTGATCAAAGTTGAGATCATGCTGAAACGCCTTAGGCACAAGAGGCACGTGAGAATAGCCAAGCTCGTGATGGAGAATTTCTTGCACTCGATCGAAACCAAGCAAGGTGGGATTCATTTTTACAATGACGTTAAGCCCAAGTTCGCCCAGCAAATATTCCACAATTTTTTCAATCTCATCTCCTGGACAACCATGGAAAGTCGAAAGGGTGACGGAATTTGAAACCGTTGTGGGAATTTTAAGTTTACTCAAATGTTGATAGCGCGCTGGCAGTTCCGACAATTGTTCTTGAATCAAAGCACTGGCATTTTGCATCTGTTTAAACCACGCGGTCATCGGTGGCGAAGAAATGCCCTTTAAATCATAGCCGACAGACAAATCAAAATGGACGTTGTAGATGGGATCATTTTTTTTCGGGCCGAGCAGCTCCAGCTCACGCAAAAAATGTAAAAGGAGCCAGGCCTTGACATACTCACGCGCCGACTCTTTCAGCGACAGCTCCTGTGACCATTCGACATTGTAACAAATATTGCGGGCATCAATGCATGGCCGTGGAATTTCCAGCTGATCCAAAATTTGCACTGTTTTGAGTTCAAAAATGCGCGAGCCACCCAAAAAGCCCAAGACAATATTTTGCGCGAGTTGAGTGTGAGGTCCAGCCGCCGGCCCCAAAGGAGTCGCAACCTGCGTGCCATGAAAAGTTACTGAAAGATCAGAAGAAAACTGCCCGCGATACATTTTATCAAAAGGAAAATCGTAGATAGTTCGTGAAGTTTTAAATTCCTCCAGAATACTATCCAGATGACGTGTTAATGAAATTCCTTGCAACTCGGGCATGGCCGACAATCCTCGTCGTAATTAGGTAAAATATGCTACCTAAAGAGGGCCCTCATGGCCACGCTGACTTCATTGGCCATATGTGACAATTCGGAGCGTAAAGTGTAATAATAATCCCTATGAAAAAACTATTTATCATCCTTTGTATGACTCTCGCCCTCCTCTCTGGTGCTTTTGCTCAGCCTCCAGAGGTGAAGACCCATATCGTTTTCATTTCCGATTCCCATGGGAATTGTGAATTTGGCGAGCGCATGAATAACCTCTTGCGGAGTGTGAATGGGGCCTATGTTCACTCCCTTGCCATTGGTGGCTCCTCTCCTGACACTTGGCTTCGGCCCAACCAGCGCGTGATTTCGCCCCTGGGAATTGAGGAACGAGGATATTTTGGCGAACCGGTGGCACGGCCGAGGAAACTGGTCAAAACCACCACGCCTTACTTCCCCGACTTCTTGCTAAAATCATTTGTCCAAAATGCCACTTCTAAAAAATTAACTGTGATTAATCTTGGCACCAATGCTCTTGCACCGGCGAATTTGAAAAAAGACTCAGAAAAGATGGTACGTGTTGTTCACGAGCATGGATCGGACTGTGCCTGGATTTCGCCGCCCAATAGTCGGCGCTGGACTAACGAAAAAACCGATTCCTACCGTCAGGCCATTTCAGAAGGGATTGAAGCCGCTGGAGAAGGCGGCCCTTCCAATAAGAAATGCCTTTTGGTTGACAGTGGAAAATTGACTGAATATCCCGCCAGCTTGCCACGAGGCCCGACGGTCGACGGGGTCCATTATTGTTGGAACCCCGAACTTATTAAACGCGCCAATCAATGGGCCGAGGGTGTATTTCCGCAAATTAAAAGTTACTTCGAGCTTGAATAAATTTCTAAAATGTTATCGTCGCTTCCACTGGAAAGTGATCACTCAAATCCCGGAAGATCTTCATGCTATCCAAAAATTTCCAACGACGTTTGGATTTTAGCGGAATAACTTTGTGCTCAAAGCTCGTGGGAATTAAGTTTTTGTCACTGTAGAAAACATAATCAATTTGTTCGGGATTGCCACCGCCCTCTCCCGCCATTTCATTATAGGCTGGGTCCCAGCTGAGCGGTCTTTCCATCGGATACTGAGTCACAAGTCCAAAGCGAGAAAAGGTATCAGGATTCCTTTTTATATCTAAGTTATAGTCACCCATCAACAAGACTAGTTCCTGTTTGCTATCGGTGATTTTTCGTTGCATGAATTCATGAATAAGCTGCACTTGTTTCATTTTCACCGCGGTGGCCTTGCTGTCATCACCATTTTGCAGGTGAGTGGCGAAGATATGGATAATGTGCTTGCCATCCCAAAGCTTGGCGTATTTTACGCCTTTATCGGCCAAACAATCTTCAAACATGCGAGCGCAAACACTGCCAAACAAATACTCATCTTCTTCTAGAATGGGGAAGCGTGTGGCAATAAAAACGCCACCGTCTTGCTCAAAACCTCGATCCGTTCCAACCACTGTGGTTTGAAAGGGATATTCTGTCGCGAGTCCTGTTTTTAATACACCACGAACATCATCATCAAAGGCCTCTTCGAAGGTCAAAAGATCGCGACCTGCCAGAGCGATCGGCAGCAATTGTGCTCTTTCATATTGACCATTTTTAAAAAGAGAGATCGGTCGCATAAAAACATTGTAAGCAACCGCCTTAAAGGTGTCGCGTGCCTCAGGAGCACGGAAAGTTTCCAGAGTATAATAGAGATCGGCATGAATGCCGCGTCCTGTTTCATGCACCCGCAAACGTGTCACCGTGTTGCCCATGACTTTTCCTAAATATGTGCCTTGCTGGCCCTTCGCCCATTCTTGATTCCGCCCGTCCATAATGACGCCGTGGCGGATTTGGCTGCCGATAAATTGGCCCTTCAAAATTTGATAGTAGCGCATGTTGATACTCTGGGCGCCTTCACCCTCACCTACATTAATCGTGGTGGTAAATTGATAAGTCTTTCCGTTTTTGATGCCGCTGTCGCGATTCATCGACATCACTTTAAGAGTCTGCCCAGGTAAAATCATTTGCCTTAAAACATGGTAGGCATCCTTGCTTATCGGGGCGCCAGACAGGTAGGTTCGCAAGGTGATGGAAGAGCCGGTTTGGTTTTGGAAATAGATATCTGTTTCCGCATTTCCTTTTCCGGCCCACACCAAGCTTATAAATAAAAGAATCAGACTAATTTTAAAAATACCCATAAATCGACCCTCAACATACCCCGCAAGAAGTATAAGATAGACCTGAGATAATGCAAAGCGTTACGCCAAAAACCTGTAATTCTTTCAGGAAGTTAACCAGGTACTAAATTGGGACGATTTCTTTTTTGTCCCATTCTACCTATTTAGCAGCAATAAAATCTCCGCCCAAAAAATTAAACCCGCAGAGTCCACGAAAGAATCCCTTTTAGGGCGTTCAATTCCTTGGCAATTCCTGTCCGCCGTCATCTCAAAAATTCGAATTCCCCATTGTTCATTTATATTAATTGCGCTAGTCGTATTACGATTATTTTTGTTGTTTTTAGGGGGAAGCGAATGAATAAGCGATTTGCTCTTTATTTATTAATGGCCA
>JAHFAA010000414.1 GCA_023250775.1 Bdellovibrionales bacterium | reverse complement strand
CCATTTATCATCTGGAGCATGATCGCTGCCACAATACTTTTCTTTTCCCGAAAAAAAACGCCACGCCTTGAGTTTGGTCTTACCAGCTTTCTCTTCATCACCAGCGCCAGTATTTTGCTTATGTTGTTCAGCAACCACGTCATTTTTATCGACAAGATCAATTCGCTTTTTAAAATCAATACAGAAGTTTGGGTTTTCATGGGGCTGGGAAGTTTTTTTCTTCTTCGTCGCTTTGTATTCTGGAGGCCAAGGTGGCGTCTAGCATTCTTTCTTCCCTTAATTCTTTTTTCACTACTCTTACTCGTCGGTTCGGTGGCCAATGTCGTCGCCATGGCCAACTACAGACATGCTCCTTGGAACAGACCGATCCTAAGTGCCACAGATTTTTTAAACAAAGAATCTCCCGCTTGGGGCAACCTGATCTCACAGTTAAATGAAAAAATCCACACGCCCTTAGGCCTGCTTGAACCGTATGGAACAACTTATGATTTTGACAGTAATAAGGTGAGTATTTACACCGGACTTCCGAGCTACCTGGTTTGGGCCGGCCAGCATGTCAATCAACGTGGACTGTCTTGGCCGCTTATCGATAAACGTAAAAAGGAAATTGATGACATCTATAAGGGGACAAATGACGACAAGCTCTGCCCGTTTTTGAAGGAGCAGAACCTTTCCTTCATTGTTTGGCAGTCAGGAGAACTTACGCAACCTTGTCTTAAACTTTGGTATGACAGCGGTAATGTCAAACTTTATCAACGGCAAGAGTAATGCTGAGTCCTTTTACTCGAAGAAACCTTACCTTTTTACAGAGTATTGGCACCAATTTTTTACCAGGAGTATAATTCCCCAACGCTTTTTTACGCTTGTGGAGTTGCTATGAAAACACTGTCTCTTCTGGTTATGACACTCGCCTTGGTCTTCAATGCCGCTCATGCACTCACTATCTCTGGACAGGCGCCCGCAGGCGCAAAAACAGTGGCGGCCTATTTAGAGTTCAGTGCCACTAAAAAAATTCCTGTCAAATGTATGCATTACAATATTCTTGGCCCCATTTTTAACAATGGCGAACGTAATGGCTGGAACATTAATCATGATCATGCCCATGGTGAGGCCACGGTTGACGAAAATGGCAATTACTCAATGGAAATAGATTTCAAAGAACTGGCGACCTCTTTCTGCCATTTCACCGTCGACTCTCTTTCCATCAGCACAGGTTCCACCATCGCTCGCCAAGTCTTTTTGGTCCCGAGCAAGGACGCCACTGAAACGGTTTTCAACTTTGACCTCTTACAACCCAACAGTTGGTCCAATGTTTCGGAAATGGCCGATGTCCGCTACAACAGTGTTTTTGAGGTCAATTTTCGCTAAGGCCTCATTGCCGCCCATAATTCTGGACATTTATTTAGAGGCGAACTAGACAATCTTCCGCTCACATTTCAACAGGTTATCCCTCTATTTGGGAGAACCGCCCCATGGGCCTAGAATGAAACTCGCCCAAAAATTAATTCTCATTAAATAAGGAGAATTGTAATGGCGTTAAACGTTCGCGCGTATCACTCTCTTGAACATCCGCCAGTCACTTTCCCCGAGAGGGAAAAGAGAAGTGAAGTTTCCGCCGATGCGGCACAAACTTCGACACGTGATGAACGTGAAAAATTTATTGAAGATTGGCGACGGATGCTGGATACCCACCTAGGAAAGCAACGCAAAGAAGACGACGATCAGGCCGTGGAAATCAGCTTAGTGATCATGCGCGAACTCGATACGCTCTAGATCACGGATTTTGGCGATTGTATTGCATCGAAAGATAGGTATAACTGTCGAGACATTCCTCATAGAAGTCGACCAGCTTCACGCCCTGTCTTGGCGTGACCTTCCCGCGCTTCACCTGTCCATCAATCGATCGTTTCACCGTGGCGGCCATAAAATCAGGGTTGTATTGCATGGTCGAGAGCACCTGGCGAGATGAACCGCCTCGAATAGTTTCTTCGATATAGAAATCAGTTGGATCATCATCATCGGCGAAGACGTGAACTTCATTCAGTCGGCCAAAGAGGTTATGCATATCACCCATGACATCCTGATAGGCCCCCGTCATGAAAATCCCGAGGTAATAATCTTCACCATCTTTCAATTCATGCAGCGGAAGAGTTTTACCAATGCCATCGACCCCAATGAACTGATCAATTTTGCCGTCGCTATCACAGGTGATGTCGGCAAGAGAGCTGGAAGAAACGGGCATCTCATCTAGGCGATGCACCGGCATGACAGGCAAGAGTTGTTTGATGGCCCACGAGTCTGCCGCCGATTGAAAAACCGAAAAGTTGCAAAGATATTGTGAAGAGATCAAATCAAAAAGAGAGCTAAAGATCTCAGGAATTTGTTCTTTATCTTTGGCCAGTAAATAGATTTTTTTGGCAATTTGCCAATAGAGTGTCTCGACCTTGGCGCGCTCTTCCAATCCTAGAACGCCCAATTGAAAAGCGTTTAAGCAGTCATCTTTTAACTTCGAAGCATCATTCCAAACTTCCTGCATATTTTTTTCGGTCAGATATTCATCGAGATCGCGCATGTTGGAAACCAAAACATGCTCACCCGTCACTTTTCTGGTTGAGAAGGAAACGTTGGCGGGATCAATTTTACCAATGACGTTTGTGATCACACAGCTATGGTGAGCGGTAATCGCCCGGCCGCTTTCCGAGACGATATTGGGATGAGGCACACCTTCGATATCACAAACCTGCTTCACGCCATAGACAATATCGGAAGCATATTCGGTCATCGTATAGTTTTTAGAAGAAGCACTGGTTGAGTTACTGCCGTCGTAATCGACGCCCAAACCGCCGCCCACATCAAAATACTCAAAGGGAATTCCCATTTTGTACAATTCAACGTAGATGCGAACGCCCTCATTGACGGCATCTTTAACTGCGCGAATATTAGAAACCTGGCTTCCGATGTGAAAGTGAAAGAGCTTCAGGCAGTCGCCCAGACCTTCGGCCTTCAAGATGTTCACGACATTGATAATTTCCGCCATGGTTAGACCAAACTTGGCGCGATCTCCCGAGGAGTTTTCCCATTTTCCAAAGCCCTTGATAGACATTTTTCCTCGAATGCCGATCAAAGGTCTGACTCCCATCTCTTTCGACAAGCGTAGAAGGGTGTGCAGCTCGGTGGTTTTCTCAATTACCACGATCATGCTTCGATCAAGCTGACGGCCGAGCAGCGCCAGACGCATGTAATCCTCGTCCTTGTAGCCATTTAAAACCGTCAGAGACTGGGGATTGGAATTGAGGGCCATGACCGCCAATAGCTCCGGTTTAGAGCCAGCCTCAAGCCCAAAATCGTAGGGCGAACCGGCATCGACAACTTCTTCCACCACTTCACGCAGCTGATTGACCTTAATGGGGTAGACGCCGATGTAACGGCCTTCGTATTCGGCCTCATCAATAACCTCACGAAAGGCGCGATTTAAGTTTTTTACCTGGGAACGGAGAATGTCGTGAAAACGGATAACGGCCGGGAAAGCGATCTTTTGCGCCTTCATTTCCTCGATGACCTCGTAGACATCGACTTGAATATCTTTGGAATTCTTATTGGGCAAAACTACTAAATGACCTTT
>JAHFAA010000413.1 GCA_023250775.1 Bdellovibrionales bacterium | reverse complement strand
CATTGTTGTTTTAATTTCAGAAAGATTTCTGGTTGAGTATTTTTTTTCCTGATGCGATTCCAGTGATTTTGAAAGGCCAAATAAGTATTAAGCTGCATGGGAAATTTGCCCATGGAAGTTTCTGAATTACCATGAACCCGATACAGAGTCGTTACCTGGGGAAGATTTGCAAATTGATATCCCTGTTCTCGAGCGCGGAGGAGAAAATCAAGATCTTCTGCAGAAGTTAAGTCTTGGGAAAAAAGAATTGTATCAAAAACTTTTTTTCGAGACATGAGAGTGGGATTGGGAATAGGACACATATATTTAAACGCTGTTACGATATCGTGATGTTGCATTTTTACACGGCTAATTCGTCGCAATCGGCCCGCTTCAAATTCTTGATAATTGCTGCCGATCACATCAATATCGGGGTGCGCGTTTAGAAAGTCGACCTGCATTTCCAGGCGATCTGGATACATTTGATCATCTGAATCTAAAAAGGCGATGTAGTCACCCTGGGCCTCTTTTGCGAGGCGGTTTCTGGTATAGGAAATTCCTCTGTTTGAAACATTTCTTAATATTTTTATACGAGAATCCATCTTTTGAAATTTTTCCAATTGCTGCCAAGTATTATCACTTGAGCCATCATCGCAGAGGATGATTTCAAAATCCTGGAAGGACTGATCGAGGATGCTTGCCACAGCTCCATCAATAAAACGAGCGGCGTTGTAGCATGGAGTAAGAACGGAAACTTTTGGCATATACAATTTATAGAATTTATGAAACCATGAGTCAAATGTTTTACGAGAAATTATCACCATGCTACGGAAAATAAAAATTCTCGCCTGCAATTGGTTGGACATTCCTGTCACATACGGGGATGAATTCTTTGGTGAAGAGTGGCTGAAAAATTGGACCAGACTGAAAAATGTTCTGGGTGATTTGATTTTAACCGTTCCTGCATGGAACAAAGTTTTAGATTTCGGCTGTGGCCCTGGCATTATGATCGATCATATGAATGCGCTTGGAATTGAATATGACGGCTTGGAATATTCAAATGAGGCGTTTGAAGTATATCGCTCCTATTTTGGAAAATATCCAACTCACTACCATCAAAAACTCAGCGATCTGCCTAAAACTAATTTTTCACTTTTTCTGGCCTTCGATGTCCTTGAGCACATGAAGGATCATGAAATCCGTGAAATTTTTAAATCGCTCTCCGATATTCCTGATGTGATGGTGAATATCAGTCGTGCACGAGCTTTGCCTGGGCATATCAACATTAAGTCGGATGAACATTGGATAGTGTTTTTTAAGCAGATGGGCTACCTGTTCAATGAAAAATATACGGAACAGTTGAGAGGGAAATATTTGCAGATATGCCCAAATGGTGAAGATTTGTGGCATAAGAACCTCTTTATTTTTAGTAAGACGACGAAAGTTTTATGATCAGTATTATCGTTCCCACCAGGAATCTATTCAGGAAAAAAAACCTCAAAGCATTTTACAAGAGCATGACCTCGCTGCCTGATTTAGTTTCCAGTATCCGAAAAAATGTTTCGTGTCCCTGTGAAATTGTAGTTGTGGTGAATGGACAAGCCGATCAAGAGTTAATCGACTTTGTAAAACGTGAAAAGATTGATAAATGGGTCATCAATAATCTCAATGTTGGCGTTTCACGGGCCTGGAACATCGGACGACAAATGGCAGAGGGAGACCATCTTTTGTTTGTGAATGATGATGTCACTCTTGGAAAAAACTCGGTGGAAACATTGAGTGAATATTTAACCCAACATCCAGATGTCGGGGTTGTTGGCCCGAAGGGCGCGATGTGGAAAAATGGCGAGCACGAGCGATTTGCCGGAATGACTCAGATTGAAGAGGCGGATGCCATCGCAGGCTTCTGTTTCATGACTACGGCACAAGCGTTTGATTCGGTTGGCGGAATTGATATCGCTTATACGCCTGCGGGAATGGAGGAAATTGATTATTGCTTTATGCTTAAGAAGGCAGGATTAAAACGAGTAGTTATTCCAAACCTCGACATTGTGACTGAGCCTGCTCATGGAATTAGTGCTCAAAATACGACAATCGAGTATCTCACCTCCAAGGTCTCAACAACTGATTTACACGCTAGAAACAAAAAATATTTTTGTAAAAAATGGAACATCTGAGAAGTAATGATTAAGACTCTTTTCTCTCTGTCGGCCCTTTCATCGATAAGCTATTTGATTGCTTTCGTGAACCAGATACTTATTTCTAAGCATCTTGGAACTTCTTTCGAGCTTGATGCATTTTTTTATGCCCTGTCTTTTCTCACTATTTTTTATTTTTATTCAAGTCCGATCACAGAAGCTGCAATTCCACAATTATTTAAGGCCAAACAAGAGGGAACGCTTGAGGTTACGAAATATTTTTCACAGGTTTTAAACACAATCTTTATCCTTGGAACGATTTCCAGTGTAGTTTTATTTTACTCGAGCAACTATTTACTTGGACTTGTTAATAAATCGTTGTCTCCAATTTTCTTATCACTTATTCAAAAGTATTCACTTGGTTTAGTTGCGCTCATCTTTTTAAACACCTTGACGACATTTTTTCAAAGTGTGTTGAATTGTTATAATCAATATATTTTTCAACAAGTAGGTCGGATTGCCAGCTCCATCATCGGACTTTTGATCCTCTTCATTTACCTCGATAGTCTTGGCCCTTGGGCCATTGGCATTTCCATGATTGCAAGCATGTCTGTTCTCGTATTTTTTCAATTTTATGAAATTCAAAAAGCAGGAATTTCTTATAATCCCAAGCACGGAATCGTCCTAAATTCTAAATTCATGAAAATTATGCTCGCCCTTTCGGTTAATTTTTTCATAGTCGCGCTTTATCTAGTGTATGAAAAATGGGGTCTATCATCCTTCGGGACGGGAACGATTTCAGCCTATTCCTATTCGCAAAAGTTATTTCATGTACCATTGCAAATTTTCATGACCGGGTTATTAAGTATTTCCTGGACGAAAACTTTGGAGAAGCTGCATTTAAATGGTCTCGAGCAGGGCGGTGAGTATATTCTAAAACTATGTTCTTATACCTTTGCACCTGCCTTGGTTCTGTCTGTCATGCTCTCAATGTTTAGTCGTGAAATATTGCTTCTTTGTTTTCTGGGTGGGAAATTTGATCTAAAGAGTTTGGATCTGACGGCAAATATTTTCCAGATGATGATTTTGGGATTTCCCTTTGTGGTTTTGAACGGTCTTTTGGGAAGATTGATAACTTCACTGCAACAAGCGAAAATTTTGGGATATGCCGGAATTCTTCTGAATATCTTTTTATTCTTGTTTGCTTTTTTAAGCATTAAAACCGCGCGAATCGAGTATTTTGGTTATTCCACTGCAGTTTCATATTTACTTGTGAATATATTTCTGGTGGTTCGGATTAGAGATATTTTAACCGCTAATATCTTTGAAAAAATCCTTTCTTCTGATCTCAAGATTTATATCTATTTAGTTGTCCTTTTTTTCTTTCATCATTTCTTTCTGAAGCAATTTTTTCATATTCTCGACAAAAAAGATGCCGCTCTCTTTGTCTTCGGAATTGGCGGAATCTATCTAATTCCTGTGATATTTTATTACCGACATAAATTGCTCA
>JAHFAA010000050.1 GCA_023250775.1 Bdellovibrionales bacterium | reverse complement strand
TTCAACCTCAATGTGTCTGTGCCCTCTTTTAATTTGACCAAGCATCCTCTGCCACCCGAGGCCTGCCCTCCTCAAAATCGGGAGAGGTAGCCATAGATTTCCTCAAATCTGTCAATTTTGACGGTTTGGCTTGTGCACTTTCAGACTCTTTGCATAAAAAGCCCAATCCAAGCCAAAACAAGCCAATCTGAGAAAATTCGTGAAAGTTCTGATCGGTCAGTTCATTTAAAAAGACGAAGCTGAAGGGCAAGCACTTGAAACTTCAAGTGGTTAATATGATTCAAGCGCGAAGAATTTCACTCAGCGCTTGCGTTGTTTTCCGTTATCTTGATTTTTTTAAGGAAAATTTTTTGGAGGATTCGTTAGCTCTCCTCTTATTTCCTTTCGTTAATCCCGCTTTAAGCCAAGTCAGGAGTAAAAAGATCAGATAATGGAAGACGATTTTTTAGACGTTTTTTTGAAGAAAGAAAACTAGAGGGAAAGGATGTTGCGAAGTCCTTCGTTCATGTCATCACATATTTTGATAGCATCATTTGATACTATCAAGGGGCAAAAAAACTGCTTAAGTTGATATATTTTGAATCAAGAAGCGTAGCTTCTCGAAAGATTTTCTTATGTCAGCAAGTTTTGTTTCCTCATCGTTGTAGAGCATATCGCTAAATGGCCCGTGAAAAATATCAGATATGTTTTCAAATATCGCATCAAGTTCTTTAAAAAGTCTCACGTCTTGTAACTTGCCACCTTGCCAGTTTTCTTTAAATTCTGGATTTGAAAGGTCATCTTGAATAACCAGTGCAATGGTTTTTTCAAACTCCGGACTGTTTAGGAAATTGCCAATGGTTTCGGAAGTCAGGATTTGGTGGATATCGTAAAAGTGCCTGATCTTTTGTTGCAAATTTGTGTATGGGGCATCGTCATTAATACTGATCCTGGCCAAACTCAGAACCTTTTCTGTAAAAGTTCTATTCACGTTCAAGATATGTAGCTCAAATGGTTCAAGCTCATATTCAGCGATTAGTTCAGATCGTTTTTGCTTTTTGATGGCCGTTGCGATGTAACTTTCGATCGGCAATTTAACAATGGGGCTGGGGTTCGCAAAAGCATTCAGTTCAACGATCAATGATTCATTAATGTGTCCATAATCGTAGGAATCAAGCATCTTTGGATAAGTGTAACCTGTCTTTCTGATCTTTGATCCCTTACTCGATCTAAAGTCCTTGGCAGTCTCGAGTGGGGCACAAATGATGGCATCTTCGATATTGCCCAAAAGTTTTTTGATTTGTCCGCCTGACAAATTGGTCTTATTGAGAAGAACAAGGTCAATATCCTCAGAAAAACGATTGACCAGATTGTATGCTTTCGACAGTGATGTACCGCCCTTGAAGACAACATGGTCTTTGAAATCGGAAAGGGCCAATTGCTTCAGAACGTAAGTAACCCAATAATCTTTTTCAATAAATAGGTCTTTAATGCCCAATGCTTCAGAAGTGGAAGCAATTGCGAGTTTAAAATTTTCTGGGTCTAAGTGCAGCTTCATACAAAGTTCCAATCCTTTTTCTTTGGAAGAACTTTGTCCGAAAAACCAATTTTAAAAACAGTCAAAGAAGTTAGCGTTTCCTTCAACAAACTGGCCTTAGGATTTTTGAATTCATCCATGATCGCACCAAGGGTTGCCCTAACATAGGGACGATAATACTTGGTCGCATAATCAATTATTTTAGAAATCTGATTTTCATCCAATTTTCTTATTTTGGCCTTAATTTTATCGATTGAATCATCAATGGTTGTATCCATGATCTTCTGAATGTCCTTGATGGCATCCAAAAGTTGCAGAAGATAAACATCTTCCTTAACGATAGGAAATTTCGCTTGCACATAACGCACTCTAATTTTTCCAAGCTGCGCTTTGCGGGGAAATTTATTGCCAACGACAGTGATTCTGTTGGCCACTTGAGTAGTTAATCCAAGAGCATTATAAACGGAAGGCCCAGTGATATAGCCACCCGTTTCTTTCATAATGGATTCGAGAATTGCCGATTCAGAGGGGCCGATACTGCCAAATTTGGTTTCTTTAGGGACGTAGTATTTGCCCTTTCCAATCCTTTTTAGGGTGCCGGCCTTAACAAGGCGACTTAAAAATAAGGCAACAGCTTGAGTGTTTGAAATATCCTCAAAGTCGCTATAAGCGATGATCTTCCCAACTTGGAAGGAATCAATCCGATTTTTAACCTGTGAAGCAATCGTGCTCATAAAGACCTCAGGTCTACTTTATCGGAAAATGATAAGTTTTTCAATAGAAATACTTATCATTTTTAATATTGTTAAATAGTTTCAGGTACTTAAAAATGAAGTGGCCAAGTATTATATTGACCACTTCATTATAAATACAGGTACTTAGATGATTCTCTTTAATTCTCGCCTCGTTTGGCATCAAAGAGATTAATGACATTTCCACCAAAGGAAATGTCACTGGGAACGAATTCCAAGCAATCAGTTGCCCCTTTTATGTCCACTCCTGCCAGCCTTAAGTAGATGTCCATGGTGGAGGACTTTTTCCAACCACCAATTTTCATTACCACAGGAGCTGGCACACCATTCGCCAGCATTTGAGTGGCAAAACAGGCCCTGAGAGCATGGAATTTTACTGGCTTGACCTTGATGGACTTCAAAAAATTCTTAAGCGATACGGCCTGATCCCCATTGTCCCAATCTTTGATTCTGGGAAGAACAAATCTGCCAGCTTCGCCGTCAGGTCTGTTGCTTTTCAGCTCAACAATTAAGGCCCGAAGACTGTCATTGATCGGTACTGTTCGCCAGTATCGGCCTTTGGTTGACCCAGTCTTTCCAAGGTTGGAATCATAGGAGCGATCCACCATGATGGTTCCCTTTTCAAGGTCGATCTGGTCCCAAGTGAGAGCATGAAGCTCGCCACTTCTCATCCCTGTCAGGATGGCGAAAGACCAGATGGGATACCAGCGATGGCTTAGGGCCTTCGCCGCAGTTAAAAACTTTTTGATTTCCTCTAGGGTCAGGATGTCTGGTGGCGTCTCTTCAATTTTTTGAACCATGAGTCCACGCACAGGGGAGTTGGGCGCGCCTTTAATAAGACCGAACTCCACGCCCCATTCAAAAATCTGGTTAATCATGTTCTTAACTTTCTTTTGATAGGTGCGGGATAGTCCGGCACGTTCAAGGCGTATGATAAGATCGCGACCGTCGGCCTTGGTTAACTCAGAGCAGGCCTTTTTCATCCATGGTACCGTCCACTTGTGAACGGAGCCGATATAGTCATAAAGGGACCGCTCTGAAATGTTACGAAGGTATCCGGCCTTGACTTCCATTTCCCATTTATTCAAGACATCCAGCCAAAGGATTCCTCGGCCGTCCAAGCGTTGAAGCTCACGGGCGGCCTCTTCAGTTAGTTTTCTTTCTTCTCGTCTTGCTTCAGCTTCAGTCTTCAGGCGGGACGAGTACCTTTGTACTCTTTTAGTCCGGTCTATGGGACTGCGATAGTTCACATAAACCTGATAAAATTTTTGTCCGTTTTCATCAGTGTAGGTTTTAATTGCCATGAGATACCTCCTAAAATTGGGAAGTCTCAAGTGCGTGATCCAGCTCCGTCTTTTTAAAATAAAGTCGTCTGCTGAACTTCCTAGGCCGTAATGTGCCTCGATGAACAAGGACATAGACGGCATTCACTGAACGCCTCAGATAGACTGCAGCTTCTTTCGTCGTCAACCATTTTAAATTGTAAAAGAGCGTGGGGGATTGCTCCCCCTGCGTATTGTATCCGGCCAATGATAATTTGTAATCCAGTTCCATAGAAAATCCTCCTGGATTTAATTAAGAGGCAATCGAGATACCGACCAGTTGCGCCTGAATCTCTTCCACGCCCTTCTGCTGCCCTTCCTTATCAACATAGGAACGGGTAACTTTTTGGCCTCGCACAAATACCGGCGCGCCTTTTTTTAAGATGGTTGAGCAGTATTCGGCCTGCCTTCCCCAGACCACAATCCGATGCCAATGAGGATCATCGTTGCCGGGAATGTTCTCTGCGATCGAGAATACGCAAACAGGCTCCTGCTTTTTTGTGTAGCGAAGGTCAGGATTTTGGCCGAGTCTGCCGTGAATTAAAATGCTATGTTCTTTTTGTGTTTCCATGTTCATCTCCCTTAATTAATGTTGAGCTTCTTGACTAAAAATTCGCCAAGCTCCAGTTTTGTTTCATTCTTTAGATTAAATTCTTCCAAGGCCCTCTCCACCTTTTCCATCTCGGAGAGGCTGGTCTCTTGCAGGCGCTCGATGTCCTTATCCGTGAGCTTAGGCAGCGCCAAAAGACAGATGTCCTTGAAGGTAATTTCCCGGCCCTTGGGTTTGTGGTTGCAGCGCTCTAGAAGATTAAAAATGAGTTCAAGGCCAGACTTATCGTCAGAGGCATCTACAAAGAATCTCGTCTGATCTTTGTTAATGTTTGACCCGAGTTTCTCCTTTTTTAATCTTCGTGTTTTGTTTTTGTCCCCGGTCCCGATTCCGTTCTTGTTCCCGATCCCGTTCCCGTTTTCTTCTTCCTTCCTTTCAATTTTTTCCATACTTATTCCTTTGTTTGTTGTTTTGTTTGCCCGCCCATCTCACTCATCTCTATCCCGTGCGTAGAAAGTGACTCCATCTATCGACACAACGTGCGAGAGAGGGAGTCACTTTCGGAGCGCGCGCACCGTCCATTATTCCAGCTAATTGGCGGGCAAATTTTATGACGCAGTTTCAGTCGTCTATCGCTGGTGCAAGGGTGACGCATAGGTGGCGCACTCACTTAAATTCCAAAAAGTGTTTCAATATCAACCTCCTTATTTTGAAAAAATATTTTTGTTTTTTTGATGTCGAACTGCTTCGAAAGAAGAGTTGGGTTTAGCCCCATGATGATTTTGGAAAATGCTTTCTCACCAAAGGCCTCACTGATGTGTTCTTGGTAAGACGTATAAACTCCAACTCCGGGGAAATAATAAAAGACGTAGTCATAGGCGCTAGAGTCCAGATACTGCTGAATCTTGGCCAAATACTTGGCCTTGGTTTTTCGGGTTAGCTCTAGCTCGAAGGCCATTTTGAACTTTTGTCCCTTGCGTTCACCATAGATCAAAGCGTCCGGGCATATGCGATAGGTACTTTTGAAAGCGGTCCGATCAACCAGTTGATGCTCTAACTCCACATCTTTGATTGCTGGAAAATCCTTGAGTGACATGCAAATTTCAACGGCCTTACTATCGTGAAGGAGCGTTTCGTTCGAGAGCGACGGCATCCCTTCTTTGGCCCCAACGTAGGCCTCGCCACTTTCAGTTAAGAACAGATATTTTTTTGAAGAGAAGGGGTCTTGAAAGGATTTAATCAAGTTCTTGCTCTCTAAACTGGTAATGATTTTCTTGAAAGTCGAATAACTGCCGGGATACTCCGATTCTTGAAAGACCGATTGCAAATTCAGCACGCGCCATTTCTTCAGCGACATGATGTAATTCAAATGCATTCCGTTCACAAACAAACTCTTATCCATGTATTCCTCCTTAATTTGATAGAGCATCCGAGTTCGTTTTGAACTCGCGGTTAATATTATTGATGGCCTCGATCTTTCGATTTCGGATATTGACGAGATTGATTTTTCCGACGGGTACTTGCTGTAAGAGAATGCACTGCCCGATTTTTAAGTTCTTGATGATGTTGGGGTGAACAAGGTGCTCATTTACTTCCCGCACACTTCCTTTCGACTGTGTTTCGCCGTCTTCCGTCGTGTGTGTATGCTTTTTTGTGTTAATTGTTCCGATGTTCTCGGAGAAAAAGGCGGCAGAGGTGTCCAATCTTTGCTTTAAGATGAAGAGGTTTCCTGAGTTCTCGACAACCTGTTTTGTGAGGTCAGGATTCACCCGATCAATATCTGCAGGCGTTTGAACTGCCATGGTGAGTTCGATTCCGGCCCCACGGCACTTATTTTGAAGCTCGATAAACTCTGGAGTAACCAGTGATCCAAACTCGTCGAAAAAGACACTGATCGGGTTCGTGAGCCCGGCCTCTGGATTATCAAGCTGGCCCAGACTGTCGTAAGAATTAAAGAGTAGCTCGCCCAAAAATAGACGGCCAACAGCGATGGCCATTCTGCCGTACCCTTGAGTTGAAAGACCGATATAAAGGCAAACGCGCTGCTGTCTAATCTCATCAAAGGTAAGTCCTTCGTCGTGACTTAAGAGTTTCCCAAAATCACTTTTTAAGATGTTCTCTAGGCGACCGATGATGCCGGTGTTTTCTTTGGTTTCAATCTCAAGAAGGTAGTCGTAGATGCGCTTAAGGTTGAAAATCTTGCCATCTTTTACAATTTTTGCCAGCACTGTATTTAAACTTCGATGGCATGACATGGTGTAATGCTCTTCACTCCAGTCAAAGGCCGACATGATCCGGTCTGACACTTGGGAGATTGTGCCGCTTTTAAATGGATTGAGCTTGATTGAATCAGGATAGCGCTCAGAGAAGATAAAGCAGCGCCGATTTTGAGATTCGCATAAGGCCTTAAACTCAGTTAAGGCCTTCATATCGCCCTTTGGATCAAAGAAAATAATAGGCCTTTTGTTTTTAAGTGAGTTTTCTTGCAGGATGCTGATCAGATTTGTTTTACCAAAACCCGTGGCCCCAACGATGAAGCTGTGCCGCTTAAAATCAATTTCTTTGAGATAAAGTGGTCGTCTGAGCTTGGTATCAATCCCGAGGGTGTCTGGTGCATCTGTAGTTTTCTTAACGCCTAAACGTCGCTGCTCAATTTTCTCAAGTGATGTGCTCTTACTCACATATTTTCGCCATAGATGCCCAATCATCATGAAAAGAAGTTTGCCGAGCATAACAGCACTGATGTGAATGATTTCGATAAGTGGAGTGACGAAGTCGAGACCTTGATTTTCATTCTTACTTTTCATAGATGTGCTCCCATGCTTTAAAAGGACTGATTTCGATTGTGCGGTTGCCGAGTTCAATGGTGCGTGCTTCCGCCTCATATTCGATGATGAACTGCTTTTTAACTTTGCCCTCCAGCTCCTTTGGAAGAGTGGCCAGTGGGACTTCATATTTTTTGACGGGTTTAAAACTGACTTCGGGTTTTACGTTTTGAAGTTCGGGCGAAAAGTCAAAAAGAGGAATCTCTTTGGGTTGAGGGTCGTCCATGATCATTGACGGTTGCAGTTTGTCTTTGGGGTGTTCATCAGACAGGAGGTAGGCGAGTCCAGCTCCAGTGGCCGCGCCTATAACGCCAAAGAGGTAGGCGTTTTTATCGCGATCTCTTTGTGTGGGTGAGAAGACTGCCCCTCCCATGCCACCAATAACTGCCCCCGTGAATCCGGCCGTGAGGATCGTGCGCTTGAGTGATGAACACGACGAGAAGACAAATAGACCGAGAATCAAACATAAGGTTCTACAGCGCATTGGCGGCCTCCATAAAATAAATGATGACTTCTGTCCCGGCAGCGACCGTGACGACTGGTTCGGCCTTTTTCATTTCATCAAGAAGAATTTCTGAGGTGGTTCCTCCAGAATTGATCATCCCCTGGAGCACTTGATTTTTTGTCCCCGAGTCGCGGACTTCTCCCATGGGGGAAGTCAATCGCGTCTGAGCGGCCGAGAGCATACCTTGAGCAAAGTCGGATAGAACCGCCCCGGCGATTAAATCTTCCTTGCCGTCGTCATATTCTCCAACAAGCCCTCCTGAACCATCGGTGTTTAGAATCTGAGCGGAGATTGCGACTTCCTTTTCAGGCAAAATCATCTTGTTACAAAGTGTGAGTACCCGCTTATTTTGGGTTGTGCCTGCACAGGAAAAACGGGTTGGATAAGGTAGGCCTTGATTTGGTAGAGCTCGGACCAGCACAGGAGATGCCAGATTGCTTGAGACCACGGAGTTTTGAAGAATTCCCTTATAGGTCTTGCCCGTTAAAATTTTGCTATCGCCTTCCCAGATGGTTGGCATGTTGGTTCTTTCTTCAAGCAAGGCCCTAATCTTTTTACTATTACTTAAAATCTCTGAAAGCTCAGATGCCTTGGTGCTTGTGGCCTTCTTCGCCGCCGCCTCGGTCTTCTTTTCTTGAATGCCGCTGGCCAAGGTGATTCGTGGTTCTTTTGCCGGTTTTGCAGGGGCATCCGCCAAAATTTGCACAGAGAATCCCAGGGCGATTAAAATAATCGCAAAAGTCTTCATTATGTCCTCCAGTTTCCTAGTTTAAGATTCGGCTTCCCTCGAAGATGATTGGTACACCCTTAGAGAAATGGTCGGTCCTATCGACCTTTTGTCCGTTGACTGTGACGGGGCCATCACGTTTGTTGATAAATAAAATCGAGCTTGCTCCTTCTAAAATTTGATAGTCAGTTGTTGTGACGAGTTCCTTCATGGCGTGATTGATAACGCCATCCTTGACCTCGATAAATTGATGAGGATTTGTGCCATCGTATTTTAGGTCAAAATAATATTTTCGAGTTCTGGTGATGATAAGTAGATTGGACATCCGCTCTTTTTGACTTGGTTTGATTGCTAAAGTCCGCCGATTATTAGTGACAGAAAAAAACACATCTTCCGAAGGTCCACCGTAGAGATAGCTTGCAATTTCTGAGTCAAAGGTGAGCGTGGTTAAAAGATTCATACTTAAAAAAAGTGTCGTGATCTGGTTAAAGAGAATATAAAAAATCATAGTTCTTTCTCCTCGATCTTAATTTCGTCTATTTGCTGAATTTGGTAATAGAATGGGAGGGCGTTTCCCTCGATCAGTCCGACTTTGAAAGCATGTAAGGTGTCTTCGCTTTTCATGATGATCTTGCAGGCACCACGTTCCAAGGATTCAACTTTTAAAAGCGTCGGCGTAGGAAGAGGCATCGAATTTCTACCCAAAATCGCCAAAAGTGCTGGTGTAATGATGGTCTTGCTTGGTTCACCGGATACGACTGATAAAAAACCTTGTCGGCAGACGTCTTCGGCCAAAAGACGTTCTTCAAAAATGGCACCGTTTGTATAAATCACATAACTCTTTCCCATAAGAACGAGAGTGGTGGAAATTCCTGATAAAATGAGTGCCCCACATAGAAAGGCCTTAAGAATTCTATTTTCACGCACAAAGGCCGCTTCAAAATCACTAAACTTCATAGCGACCTCGCTTTTGCTTAGGGCCTATCTGTTGCGTGTTGGGACGCGACTTGGGTGCCTCTGTCATTTTACCTGGAGTAGAAACAGTGACACTTGGTCTCCCGGAGTTTACAGGATAGTGAATTTTGTTTTTACTGAGGTTATTTCCATCAACACCATACTTTTTCTTAATGCCCTCACGATGCTCAGGAGTGATGCTGTCCCAATACTTCTTATCAAACTGAAACGATTGTTTTTCTCTTTTTGAAGGCCGATTCCCCGAATTGCTATTTGAAGCTTTTTTAAACATTGGAGCTGAACCATTGTTTTGAGCTTGGGCCGCTGGCATTTTCGATAATGTCAGAGCTTCATCCTTAGTCATCCCAACTGCGTTCAAACGTTTATCCAGAGTTCGTCCGGTGCTAAATGGACTTTTAATGCCACCTTTTTTATCCAGAAGTTTCATCTTGCTTTGATCTGGAGTATTTTCTTTTTGTAGAAGTTCTTTGATTGATGGTTCCATGAGAGTTTTTGAACCAACTCGACTCAATCCGTAAGTTGCATTTTTTATTCCTCCGGCAAGCATTGGAGAAAATGCCATGGCCTTGATCCCCGAACTAACGACCATTGACCCCATCTTGGAACCAAAGGAATGAACCCCATCGCCCTTTATCATGCCAAACGTGATCAATGGTGTGATGAGCAGAAGAAGGGTTACACCAAAAAGCCAGATAAGATTGTCGATACTGGAGACCGCAAGGGCCCCATGTTCGGCCCCTTCAGTAAAACTATTCCCAACCAACGCCAAAACTGCGACGACTACGAATGGTAGAATCATGCACCAAATTGAGGCCTGCACGGTGCCTTTAAGTGCATCTTGCGTCCATCCCAAAAAATAGAGAACGGCAGTGATGCCTGAAAAGACATAGGTCAAATGATAGACGGTTGAGTAAATAAGTTTAAGAAGCCAGATAAAAGCTTTTGAGATAACAAAAAGCCCTGAGGCCAAAAGATCATTTAAGTTCGGTACGGCGAAGCGATCCAAAAAGTTCCAAGATATATTCTCGGCGGTTCTGACTTTCGGTTCATACCATTTTTTTACAAAAAGATTTCGCGGACTCACTTTTTGCAAAGTGAGTGATGCCGTCTCAAGGGCGGTGCTCACTGCGACTGTATGAAACTGATAAAAACCGGCCATAAATACTGCAACGATGATGAGTTTTTTTACAGGTGCCATCATATCGAAGTCGCTAAAAAAGGCACCGATGACAGCGAGGATAAATAGAGATGGCACAAAATATTTGGCGATGCTGTTTAACTCTGTATAGAGTTTGAAGACGGATGGGTCTTCAATTAAGAGCATATCGCGTATGAGGTTAGTTTTCATAACCTTTTACCCTTACGATTCAGCCCATAGGTTTGCTCACGCTTTATTTGTTCTAAGCGTTTTTCCTCCATTTGTTCTGCCAAGAGACGATTGGTGGTCGATTGCTTTTCCAACATTTCTAGCTGGGTGTTGTGCATTCCCACCTGAGATTCTAAAATGAGCGCCGTATTTTGGGCCGTGAGCTGAGTGGCCCTTCCGACAGTTCTTGCCTGCACCGATTTGTTGACCTGGGCGATGGCCTGTTTGCCCTGTTGCTCATTAAAGCGTTTTTCAATTTTGACCTGGGCCTTGGTCTTGCGCTCTTCATCTTTGATGATGCCGTATTCGCGCATAAGGTCTTTTAAGTCAGAGAGCGAGTATTTAAGCTCCCGAATGGCATTGTTTAAGTCGCCTAAATTTTCAATGTCACGTTTGGCTGTGAGCTGGTTTGCAAGATACATAACTCGCTCAGCGCGGAAATACTCATCTTGAATGAGTTCGTTATATTCCTGCATCTTCTTGGTGTACTTTTCCGCATTGGTGACAAGTTTTTCTAATTCATTGAGTTGACTGGCCGTTGTCGTCACCAAGTCAAATAAGAGTGCCGTATCTTGGCCGAAATTTAGTTGAGCGTGGGCCGTAAAGCAGAAGAAAAGAAGAAGGAGCGCTTTCATGTGTGACTCCAGGTTGGGTGTTTGATTTTTGTGTAGTTGATAAGGGCCGTTTGATAGGGGAGAAATCTCCCTTTTTCATTCATATAGTTTTCAAAGTGATTCAAGTCTTGTTTGTCAGAGGTAAATAGTTCGTACTCCAAGGGATTCGCGTAAAAGCGTGCTGGCTTTGAAAAGTTTTCAGACGCCACGACAAATTCGCTGTACTCGCCTTTCTTGGAATAAACTGAAGCCACTTGAGCAGCCAGATGCTCGCTTACGAATTCACTTGGTTTCAAATTTTGTTTAAAGAAAAACTTGAAATAGGTATTTTGAATAATAACCCGGCCAAGTTGCGTTTCTGAAAAATCGTCAAGGTTCTGAGAAAGCGCCACCGCCGAGGCATCGTGCTTTCTAAAAGTACGAAAACACTCGGCGATATAGTCGGCGTTTTTTGATAAAAGATTCCAACACTCGTCAAAGATAAAGATTTTCCGGCCAGGCATATTTTTGAAACATTCGATTAAGAAAATGACTAGGGGAGCTTTGATATTGTCGGGATAATTGCCAAGGTCACTGTAGATAAAGTTTTGTGCGGTATGAACGTCATTAGAAAAATACTCTTTGATTTCTGCAAAATAGTGAGAGATGCCGGGAAACTCAATCTCAAGGGAAGATAAAAACTCATCAAAGGTAGAAAGATCGTTTTTTAGAACTGTTTTGATGACCTCAAACAACCGGCCTTCTTCCTTCTTGGGCATTTTTTCATCGAACACACTCATCACGAATTCTTTTAGGTAGCGCGAATTTTTAAATTGCATGGGATTAAACTTTTCAGAAAAAATAAGGCCCTCGCCAAAAAGGGCGTTTTTTCTGAACGAATTCCCCAGGTCCAGGCATAGCGCTTTGGTTCCACGTTCCATCTCAAACTTTAAAATTTTGTTGGCCAGCATGGATTTACCCTGACCAGAAGATCCCGTGATAAGAGCATTGTAGTTATGGGCCACAGGCGAAAAGAGATCGAACAACAAGCGGGCCTTGGATCGGGCCTTAAATGTTAGGCCCTCATCCTGGCCGCTCATAAGATGATCACGACAAAAAGGGATAAGACCTGTCAGATAATCTGAGGGAATAAGAAGTTTTCGCTTAAAGCTTGGGGCCACACCCGGCACCAGAGTTTGAAAAAAATAACTTAAGGCCCGCGATTCAATGCGAACACCAGCATCTAGGCCTTTCATGGTTTCCAAAAAGGCCTGGGTGGCATCGTCTAAGTCCTGCTTCGTCCTTTCCTTTATCATGAAAAAAAGTTCAACATCAAAGAGTGCCGTGCTCGCAGAGGCCAATCCTTCCAGAGTGGCCTCTGCCTCTTTAAAAGCATTCTCGCTCTTGATGTCTCGAAGCCCTTTAAAAAGCCCTGAAAAATGAATTCTGCGACGAAAATCTAAGAGCATCCGTGCCTTCGCGGTCGTGTGTCGTTTAAAGCACAAAACAAAGTCAGCATGAGTGTGCAGACTTGTTTCTAAGAGCGCCGTTGGTGGCCTTTTTACTGATAAAATTCGCCAAAACCGGCCGCTGAACGTCAGGTAATCTTCATAAAAATCAACCTCATCCCAGGTGTTTTCACCTACAAAAATTGCTAGTGAAGAATCACAGCTTACTACTTCGGCCTCACCCAGTTTGGGTACAGTGGAACTGTTTATAAAAAACTTTCCATCTAATGCGTAAATTTTGCTCCAAAGGCCAAAATCGGAAGTGAGTAGATCGTTTTCGAGAGCATGAAACTTTTCCTGAATTTCCGCCTCTGGTAATTGTTCAAGGTCTGGAGGGAGATATTCAAAGAAAAAGCTCTCCTCCCCCTTAAGAGAGGAGAGCGAATTTCCTTCGGCCGACCAGAGAGCACGTGTAATACTTTGGGAGTTGGTGGGAGTCATTTGCGTGTCTCCTGCTGCTTTTTGAGCAACTCATTGAGTGAGAGCGTCTCCATTCGTCTGAATCCGAGAAGAAATCCCGTGACGTCGAAGTATTTTTGAATGATTTTGCCGATTACGATGAGTAGAGGGCAGACAATAAAGATGAACAGTGCGGAGCAATTAAAAATGAGTGAGCACTGCATGGAAATTCCAATGACCAAAAGATCGTAAGGATTCAATCCTAAAAATGTTGGATTGGAAGTTAAAAACTGTGAATAGCGTCTCATTAGACCATTCCTAGTATAAATTGTTTTATGGCCATAACGCCTGCGGTGACGATTAATCCAATTAATGCACCTGTAATCTTTCTTCCTCCGTCTGGGTTTCCACTAGCAAGTGAAACACCACCCCACACAAATCCGATACAGCACACGACTATTCCTAGTCGTGTCACATCGGTAAGAAATCGCTCGGCAATGCCGATAACGGTGTTGGCGTGGGCCAGCTCGGGCATTAAGAATAGTGGAATTAAAAAACGGTACACAAAAATCTCCTAGTTATAAAAATTCGTGACAAGTGAACTCATGGAAAAATTAAAATGCGTATACCTGACCTTATCAGGTAGAGTGATAAGACCACGGCCTTGAAGTACTCTGAACTGGTCCATCATGATGGATGACTCAGAAACAGGCACCCGCCAGCTCATGGATGCTTTGGCCAAAATGGCCGGACATAAATTTGCATCTCTTCCGCCGGT
>JAHFAA010000412.1 GCA_023250775.1 Bdellovibrionales bacterium | reverse complement strand
CGGATTCTTTATGGTAACCACTCCCCGACTCGGAACATTGAGAATATCACCCCAAAAAAGTGGCCAGTCTTTGATGAGGGTCTGCATTTTTTTGCCGGCGACGCGTTCGATTTCCCATTTCCCAAAAGAAGGAGCGAAATCAAACTCAATCGCCACCCCACGAGACGTGATGTAACGGTTTGAACCGAATATCTTATAGCTGCGTGCATTTCTTTCTAAAATCTTCGACATAAAATTTGTAAAAGAAATATTTTCGCTGGACTCAACTTCCATGAGCCCAAAATTATCCGCCTTCCCTTTGCATAATAAGCAGTGGCAGGTGCCCGACCAGACAGCGAGATGAATGCCCCAGTTGAGAGAGCAATTTTGATCCAGATGATAAAAACTCCACTCACCTTTTTGTTCTCGACAACTAAGCGGCAAATTGGCCGGCAACTTTAGATTGAGACCGCAGGCAAAGTTCCCATAGACACAAGTGTTTTGTCGCCTCAAACGATTTTTATGCCCTTCAAATCTAGGCCACTTGGTAAAGTCACTACTGCCATCTCGGGTAGGCATAATAGTGGTTGGCCTGGCCCAACCATCTTGCTGTTTGGTGGCAAAATCCCACTTATTCACATACTGGCCGCCGGCACTAATGGTATAGAGAGGCGCCTGAGAATAGATTTCAACCCCGCCATGATGAATAGTTTGAAAAAATTCCTGCTTACTTTCTTTCAGAATCAAATCCAAAATATCCGCATCGGGCCGATACTCACTTACGGCCGCGGCCATCATAAAATGGTTTCCATAGGGAGGAACATAAGGTTTCGGCAGATTGGCCAAATATTCATATTGCCCCACCAGGAAGTTAAAGCGCCCAATCTCGCCATCACCACTCAAGACATCTGAGAGTCCGTCGTACTCAGGCAGACGTCGAAACGGAACACTTCGCCTGCCACCATTACTTTGCACGGCAAAGACTCCAGATAAAATATCCAACAACATATGCGCCTTGGTTTTGACATTTTCATCCAAGGAAAAGCTGTGCAGATTATTAAGCGCCATAACTGTGTATCCCTGATATGGCCGGGAGTTATATTCTTCAAAGTAAGTCTCGAAAAAATATTGCAAAAAATTGAGCATCCAAACGCTGATGCCATTTTTTTTGTTGTCGTAGGAATCTTTATCCTGCACGTCGGGATGCCTATACATCAGTTGATTGGCAAGAAAACGAGTCGTCTCCGTCATCAAAATATGGTTTTCCGTATCGCGATGAACGCCACAGATCCCCAAACTAAAATGGGTGTAGGGTTCATTACCTTTAGCGGTGACCAACTGAAAAAGTGTTTTATCAAAAGCGTCTTTTGAAAGCGGAACCGGGGCAAAGAGTTCAGAAACATAAAGCATGCGAATGAGTCCCTGCAAAACGAAGTCGTAATCGCCAACTCTTTTACACAGGCCTCCCAGAATCACAATATCGGTCCCATACTTCGCCATAGGAATGGCCTTGGGATCAAGAATACGCGTATCGATTTCTGCGATATCCCGTCCTTTCATCAAACGAGCGACACTCTTCATGGTAAATTCAATGCCGTGTCCACCTGCAAAGACAGGAACATCCCCCACCAACCAGTCATTAAAAACTCGCTCACGCCTTTCGCCAAAAAAGGCCTTGGACTCTGAAACTGTATGAGAAGAAGGGATGTTAGAAAAATCCACACACCATGCCGTGCTGGACGCGATGAACAACAATACAAATGCGCATTTTAAATTAATCACAAATTAATTATATTGGGATGCGCCTAGCATTGGAAAGAAATTAAAGCAGAAAGCTTACCTATTCTTTCGTGACCGCAGCGTCTTCCATAATGACCTTATAGAAATAGCCTGAGCCAAAATCTTTATTCAGCGAAAGTTTGCCGGACACAACCACCGTATCTCCGACTTTTGTGGTGGCGGCGGTCGTTACAACCAGCTCCGCTTCACCGGTTTTATCCGAACCGTCTTTAAGATGAAGCCAATTTTTTCCCATAATGTTGGCGGTAGACTTAACTACCTTGCCGCGAATTTTGAGAGTCTTATTGGCCAATTTAGTTTGTTTCGCTAAGCATTCTTGAATAGTAATTCCACCTTCGACTTTCTTTACGGAGCCAGGAAGCACCACGACCTCAACGGCCTTCTCATTCACTTGGCCCCCATGGGGATTGGCCTTGGTCGTTTCAGTTTTTGGAGGATTGGCCTTATTCAGCGCCTCAAATTTGGCCTTGTTTTCTGGTAGTTGGTTGATGACACGAACAACAGGGGCGAAATAAATTTCATCAAAAGTACGCTTCAAAAGCTTGCTGGTGAATTTGCCCATGGTCTGACCATTCAACACTTCGACTGTATCGCCTACCCCCACTTGCATTCTTTCACCGGCGGCCCAAATTTTCACACCATCTTTTTGCTCGATATAGACATAGGTATATCGATCAGCATCCATAGTTTCTAGAACAGTGCCGGTTTGAGTTGTTTTAATTTTGAGTTCTTTTTTAGGACGCTCTTTAGATGCCTTGGAAAGACCCTTTGAGGAGTCCGCTTTATATCCTGGGAAAGCTTCGACCTTAATAGAGCACAGAAGCGCCACAGAAATAACAGCAATCAAGAATGAACTATGCATATACCCATCCTTCTTCAAAGATAATAATGTACGAGGCATCTTTTACTTGAGTCTGTGGAACAAATCTAGTGAAAAAATTGTTACCAAAATGAAAAAAGGCACAATCCTAGGAGAGATTGTGCCTTGTCGCTCGTTATAATGGGGAGGAGAGAATCACTGCTCTCCTCCGCATAACAGATTACTGTTTCAAGAAACCAAATACGCTAATTTTATGATCGCCAGTTATGTTGGCAACATAAATTACGTATTCAATTGATCGACCTGGAGCAACCATCTTTGAGAAGAAAGATGTGTTGTCATAGTCAATGGCAATAGCTTGAGGCATGTTTAGGCCACCTTCAGTATTACCAACAAAACCAAAAGGCATCAGGAATTGTTTTTTGTCGTTGAAAATTTGAACGTTTTCAAATGAGTTATCAACAACATAAATTCTGTTTTCGCGGTCAAACGCGATACCTTGTGGGTGAGCAAAATTACCTTGAGCAACGTTTGGCTCTGTTCCGTATTGACCAAGATGTTTTCCATCGGTGTTGAAGATATCAACACGACCATTCATGGTGTTTGATACGTAGATCATACCATTAAAGGCCTTAATTGAAGAGGCCATGTCGAACTCGCCAACAGCTTCTCCATTTTGTCCCCAGCTCTTAACGAAGTCGCCACTTGTCTTATTGAAAACAAGAATTTGGTCTTTCTTGCCATCAATAATGTAGATGTACTCACCAGAAATGGCGGCATCGATTGGCTTCCAAGCTTCAGCGTTTGCGAAAGAACGAACATACTTGTTCTGAGCATTGAACACGAGAACTCTTGAAGTTCCAGCGTCAAGCACATAACGAGTTCCATCAGCGTCGACTGTAACGCTTACAGGTGCTTTAAAAGCATAAGCAATTTTTGAAACTTGTTTTGTCTTGAAATTCAAAATGGTGACTTGGTTGCGCCCCATATCAGTTAGCAACAATTCATTTTGAAATGTGGCAAGAGAACT
>JAHFAA010000049.1 GCA_023250775.1 Bdellovibrionales bacterium | reverse complement strand
AATTGTACGGCGCCTGCCGTCACCCTTATACCAAGGCCCTTTTCTCGGCCATTCCAAATCCTGATCCAACAATAAAGGCCGAGCGAATCATTCTTGAGGGAGATATTCCAAGTCCTATGAATCCTCCAAGTGGATGTCACTTCAATCCAAGATGTTGGCGTGCCACCGAGGAATGTAGAAAGGAGTATCCAGGAGTTACATCTCCGACTCCTACACACCAGTTTCGCTGCTTCCATCCATTACAGTAGATTCCTGAGCATCTTTGTCTTGCACTAATCAATACAATTTTGTTTAAAAATTCCGACAAGTTAACTGAGTAAGTGTGCCAGACTTGGAGAATTTTTAGATGGCAATACCAGTGCCCGAAAGTGCGCAGCTGCAAATTAAAGCTGAAGACTTGCAGGATTATTTAATCTCGCCGGGAAATGTTTTTATAACTTTAAAAAGTGGCAAAGTGTTACAACTTTTTCGAGCGGGAACTCCTATCGATCGCGGAAGAATGCAGCACTATCTCGCACTTTCAAAATCTTTATCAATCGAAAGAGTCACGGATTTTTTGAACGTAAAAAGATCACAGGAATTATGGCTTAGTTTGCGAGAGGAACGCGATTTTGCAAAAGTGCCCGAGGCGCGTTTGAAAATTCTGCATTGGTTTAAAAAAGTTTATTGGGATGGAACGGAGTCCGGAAGTTTGCTTGATTTGGTGAACATTGGGGAACAGGTTTTTTATAAATTACCGGTTGAACTCGAGGGAATGATCAAATCTCATAACTTCGATCTTTTCACTCGTGGTGCTCTGATGGGGACCTTGGGAGCGACCTTGTGCCTATGCCTTGGGTACGTGGAGTTTCCTTTTTTGCGCGACTTCTATCATCTTTGTATGCTGCTTGATATGAGGCTACATCAGAAAATGAGTTTTTCTCTGCATGAAGCGATGGAAAAAGGAAGAGAAGATTATCAAGCGGCCATCTCACACTTGGAAAATATGGGACTCACTGATGAAGTTAAACTGTATAAAACGCATGAAGACATTGCACCTTCAGAAGAGTTTAAAAAAGTTTTTGCTGATTCAGGACTGGTCCATTTGATTTCTAAACACCATGAGAGAGTTGATGCCTCGGGATTCCCCCATCATTTATCTGAAGGGGAGATGTCGGACGCCGAGTGCTTATTGATTTTTCTTGATTCACTTTTTCCCATGCACGAGATGAGCTTTGCTCGAAATGATGGCAAAGGTTTTTTTAAAAAGGCCATTGGGGAAAATACCTTGAATGAAAAGGTTTTATCGATTCGCTTAGAGAAAATGTTTGAACATATCTTTGCCACCTTACCAGAAGAGGAACAGGTGGAAGATATCAGTGCCTAGGAGTATGAGGAGAAGTTTTGGCAGAGAATGAGAAAAAATCCATTCTTTTAAACCTGGCCGGCGATCTTGGCACAGATCTCATGGGCAGACTTTCCATTTTTAATTTGGAAATTTTGGAACCTGCGACCTTGAGCGAAGAGATGCCTGACTTTGTCTTGGTCCGTGATAATTTTAAAGCAGTCTCTTCTCAATACAAAGATGCCGTAATCATCACGTTCGAGGGCGTAGAAGATATAATGGCCTTTGCCGAGAGTAATGGTCGGGCCGTCATCAATGAAAAAATCTTGTCATCCAGTGTCGCCATTCCAATCCTGCAAAGATTGTTTAACTGTAATGTTTCAACCAAGCTTGAGGCCAACTTTGGCACACTCTTAGAAGATTTTTTGACGCTCAAAATCTCAGGACATATGAATGTAGGCCATTTCTCAGACATGGTCGTCAATGACGCTTTTTCACGTGATTTCAGGGCCATTTCTTTGCGTGCATTTTTGGTTTTTATGTCAACCTATGTTGCTTATATGGAAAGAGGCGGCCTTTGCCAATATCCGGTTGATTTAAATTATGGTGCCAATGGTGATAGCTATGTCATTGAGCTGGTCGTGCCTGCGCCTAAGTTTTACTTGGAATATATCTATCCTTCTTTAGGGAATTCAGATGCTCGAAATCCGTTAAAGCATCTCTTGCGTGAATGCATGAGTATGTCTGATTTTCTTTCAATCACGCATCTGCAACATGCAGGGAAACTTGTCATTTCTGCCGTATGGCTGAAGAGCAATATTCCCCCTGCATTTGGCTCACTTTCTTTTTGTGCTATTGATTCTGTTAACAGTGCAAAACGGAGATGGCTTGGTTTCAAAAAACATCCGGATGTCGCGTTGTCGACGTCGCATGAGATCCAAAGCATCAATGAGAAAAAACCACTTCCTGGTCCAGGATTGCAAAAAATTGGGCCACTTCATGAGAGACTCAACCAAACAACTGAGGGCGAGGATACTCAGATTGTTTCATCGAGTGAGGCCTCTGCTGAAGAAATCCTTAATAAAGTAGGCAAACGCCAAGAGTTCATGGATCAGGTTATTGCTCGGATCGAGGGATTAAACCTGGAGGATGTGCAAGACATTGTTAAGGTCAACGGCAAAGTTGATATTGATGAGTCGAAGATTGTGGTGCATGGAGATGATGGGCCGATCGATTTAACTGATGATATTTTGAAAGTTAGTGGAAATTCAGAGAATGGCAAAATTACTGATGAGGTGATCAAAGTCCACGGGGACAATGAGAAACGTTCACAGTCGGCCAAATGGATTTTTAAAAATGCAGCTTCATCTGATCAAGATGTCAGCACCTGGAATGATAAGCGCGGGAAAATAGTTGCCAAGCTGAAAGAAAAATTAGCCAAAATGCCTGAGGAGAATTTTGAGGTCGATTCGGTTCAACAAAATGTGCAGGAAGTTTTTCAAGAGGAATTTGATCTCTCGGAAGACCCTGAAGAGAAAGGTCAAAATCTTAATAAGGCCATGAAAAGTATCTCTCAAACAATCGGTCAATCGGTTGTTTCTGATACCCTTTTACGGGTGGTCGATAACGATCGAAAAATTAATAACAATGAAGTGATTGCCCGGATCGCGGCGACTCCCGTGGTCGAGGAAGAGGAAGATGTTGAAGTAAAGCTGATGCAATCGGATATTGAGTACAAAAACGAACAAATTAAAAAGATGAAGCAGTTGATGGATAGTATGCGTGACCAGATGGTGAGCATGGTCAAAAAGGCCAAGATCAACCAGTCGCAATTTCAAACCATGAACGAATCAATTCTTCAATTGCGTGAGGAATTGGTTGAAACTAAAAATAAAGTAAGTGAGCGAGATTTCAAGTTGCGTACCCTCGAAATGAATTTTGCCAGGGAGCAAGCGGGAGAAGGAAAAACGCAAGAAAACATCATTAGTTTTGCCGAGAATGATTCAAAGGCATTAGAAGATAAAAACATGGTTTTAGAACAAGAAGTGGCGAACTTAAAAGATGCCGCTCTTCATAGGGAGAAAATCGCTCAAACTCAGTCTCGGATTTTAAATGAGACAATTACTCAGCTGAAACAGGAAGTTACCGCCGCAAAAATAAAAATAGGGGAACGCGAATTCAAGTTGCGCGATCTCGAAAAAAGACTTTCTATCGCCGAGTCCCTCGAACTTCCGAAGGCCGCTACAAAAAGGGCCGGGGCAGATGATGATATTTTGGATGAGGACTCTCGACCAATCCGTGAAAGAAATCGCGAACTAGAAGATGAAATCAAGGTTTTGAAAGATGCGGATGTTCGAAAAGATCGTCAGGTAGATAAGCTCAAAGCGAGCGTGGCGAGTATGGAAAAGGCGCTGGCCGAAGCGCAAAAGAATGAAGCTGAATTCAAGAAACTGCAAAAAAGCCATCTTAGCTTGCAAGGACAGCTTTCAGTAGCTCAAGATAAGGCCGAGGCGTTGACCGGTCTGAGTAAAGTCGAAATGCCTAAACCAAAAGAGGCCCCTACACCGACAGGCCCAACCTTTCTTGCTCCGGCCCAAGTACTTCCCCACAGCAGTGCAGAACAACGTAATATGATGACGCTGACTCAAAGTTTGCAAGAGAAAGATCTTATCATTGCCAAATTAAATGCCGAGGCCAAGCAGGCCGAGATCAGACAAAAAGATCTTGGCCTTGAGGTAAAGCGATATGAGCAAAAATTAAAGATGACGATGGTGCAAATGCAGTCGATGGAAAAGCAAAAGGGCAAAAAAGGATTTGGCAGCAAGCCCACCGCCACAGATACTCAATTACAGCATAAGGTGAAACAACTTGAGGCCGCTAACGCGCAACTCGCCGAGACCCAGAAAAGTGTGAATGAAGATTTAAATGAGAAGAAAAAAGAAGTGATGAAACTCAAGCAGGAACTCAATACCATGCAAAATACCCTGGCCACCCTAGAGCGAAAGCTATCAGGCAAAGAAAAAGACAAGGTCGCCTAATTCAAAAATTGTCAAATAAGTCACCCCATGTTAGCCTGCACCCCTTTTGGGCCCAGGTGGCGAAATTGGCAGACGCACCAGACTTAGGATCTGGCACCGTGAGGTATGGAGGTTCAAGTCCTCTCCTGGGCACCAACTCTTGTTTTTCCCTTTAATTCTCGATAGATACAAGAATGGCGGTGGTTCGCTGGACTGAATCTGGATCATAATTTCAACAATTATGTGGTTCTAATTATTTTTTTAGGCATATCCGAAAAGTAAGAAATGCTAAAGAGTTTCGCCATTTTCCACATCTTGGTGCTGATTTGTTCGTGTGCCACAACAACTGATCTATATAGAAGTTATACTCCCATTACCAATGCAGAAAATATCGAAAAAGCTGGTTTTACAATAACGAAGCCACCCACTGCAAGAGATGTCTACATATATGATGTCCCCAATGCCTTAGATGATACAGGAAATATCTGGAATGAATTAGAATCTAAAGGTTATATTTTGACGGGATATATTCAGACCTCTGAATACGATGAGTATACTCCCTTTGGGAGCAATGTTTTACATTTTGCTTTTAAGCAAGGTGCTCATGCCGTGATCTATTCGATAGATTATCTGGGCTCAAGTAGTTCTGCAGTTCCTCTGACATTACCGGATAATAAAACAACCAGTTATTTTGGAAATATTTACAATGGTGCAAGTCGTGCTTCGTTTAGTGGAACTTCCACCACCTATGGTTCTAAAACGACTTATATTCCCATAACGACTCATCATTACGCATATAAGGCCGCAATTTTTGCGAAAACGAATTGGTGCCAGAGGAATAAATTTGGGGCTCTTTATTCAAGACCTAATGCCCGACAAAGAAATCAGATCGGAATGAATAACGGATTAATAGTTGTCGGCGTGTGTGAAAATTCATTGGCCTTTAAGCATGACATAATGAAATGGGATGTTTTGGTAGAGATTAACGGCAAATTAATTGATTCATTTGAAGCATATACTAGGGAGCTAAATGAGGGCATTAAGAATGGTCAGGTTCGATTTAGTATTTTGCATGCAGGAAAGATTCGATATGTAGATGTTCGAGGAGACGAGAACACGATAGTACCGGAGTCAGACGAGAGTAAGCCCGTCACCGATCAAGAAGCGAGCTCAGATGCACCTGAGAAAAAAAAATCACTTGAGCAATAATTTCAAATGTGTCCCAAATTGAAAGAAACATGCTGAGCTAGAACCTGGAATCTTTTATATATTATAAATAAGGAAATGTAAGGCGATGAAGGAGCTACAACGGAATTCCAACGGCGGACCATTTCTTCGTTCATTTCGTTCACGCCATTAAATGGTCGCTTGCAATATCTAATGACATTCTGATGGTCAAAATGATGGTCGGCAGTAAAGAAGATCATATTTTAGTATTAGGCCAAATTTTTTAGGGTCTTGCCATATTTTTTATTAACTTTGTCGAGTGAATCTTTAAACTTTTCAGTTCTCACTTCAGCTAGATCGGCATGAATTTTTTCAAGAGCGTTGATTAAAATATTGAGCGAAACATTTTCGTGAGCGAACATTCTGTGAAGAGTTTGTCTGGTTGTTCCAATGGCCTCTGCAAATTGGTCTTGGGATTTATATTTTGGACTGTTGGAAATATAGGCCGAAATAAAATCAGTGATTGAGGAAAAATCACCGTCTTTCACGCACTCTGAAATTTGCTCCAGGATAAAATCGGCGCGACCAAATTTTTCTTTGAGCCCTAATCGCTTTGTTTGATAATTTTCGCCAATCTTTTGTTTTACTGCTGTATTTGCCATATTTTCTCCAAAGTCTGACTATCTTTTTTTGATCTCACCTTTGAACACATTGTAATTTTTCAAATTTTCCTTTGCCTTATTTATGGCCCTGCTTTGCTCTCTACCTTTTCCACTGCCAAGGAGCAGAAGCGTTTTTGTCTTATCTATCCTTTCGATTACTGAAAAATAGAGTCTCAGACCCGAGTTCCATTTCTTTTCAAAAAGTCCTTCATCCAGCCTTTTTACCGACGTGAGCAGTCCCTCACTTTCGACTTTTTCCAATGCCGCCATGACCTTAATCACTTGCGCCCCGTCGAGATCATCCATCCAATCTATAAAATCCGCATGCTCTTCGATGTCCTTTGGGACTTCAGCGGTAAATGTATCCAAGGCCATCGTTCACACCTTTATTTTAACACAAGTACTGTATATAGAACATATGTAATATATATGGTACGTTGTTTGGTTATCTTATTGAAAACACGGCATATTAGTACAACTCCGAAAAAAGGGCCCTTGGAACATTAATTTCCAGGGCATTTTTTCAAAAACCAATCAATCAACGCACGCGCGGCCCGGGGTCCAAAACTTCACTTCCCCAAAATAAAATCTGGGTCTTGTCTGCCATGATCTGGTGATTGATGAACAGGCCTTTTTTATTCTCCTTGTACCAGGCCAAGTTCTACGATTCCCTGAAAAATGCTCCGGGCAATCTCCGCAAATGGGGTGACAATGTCGAATCCGTCATTCGTGTTTTGCTGTTTTTGATTACTCAAATATTCCTTCTTGGTGAAAAGTTTGCCGCAACAAATAGAGAGAAAAAATTAAAACGCAAGATTTTTGTCCGTAAAATCAGATAATTATCCGACTTTCTGAAATTCAAATTGAAATATCAAAATGAATTCCATTCTGATATTTGTAATAATGACTTGTTGAATATTTAAGTGTGTGGTGGTTGTTCGTTGTCCGTGATGTGGAGAAGTTTTTTGTGAGTGGCAAAGAAAGTGTTGGCGAAATTCTAAAAGATATCGTGATCAAAAATACCAAAGAGTATCTGAAAGCCTCTGTTCCCAAGCATCTTCCAAAAAATTACTGCAAGACAAATATTGTGAATAAAACAGGTATTAACGGAACAACTTTGGGCCGCATCCTTAAACGCGGGAACCCAATATTCCAGACTTGGCCGAGACCATGGAAATTTTAAAATTGGTTGGTAAAAGAGAGGGAGTTCTCGAATTTGGCAATCGCTCAAACTGTCATGCCGCCAAGTTTATCAAGGAATATTACGCAAAATACATCGAGGCCAATCAAATTGAAGCTGATTTAGAAACAAATGAGTCACCGCAACTTGGCGATGAAATTGTAAAAGTGATTAATGAACATCAAAGTAAATTTGATAATAAAATTCAGCATTGGGGTGTCCTTGTTGTTGGCTTCATTTTCATGATTAGTTGGATAACTCAGATGGAAATACGAAGCGAAATGAAGTCGCTGAGGAAAGATATTGGTGCTTTGGTTAAAGAAATTGAGAACGACCATGCTAGCAAAAAATAGAAAATTTAATAGGCAAAAAATACCGGAGAAAAATCATGCAGGGAACGACTTGTAAAATTTGCGATAAAGGAACCCTCGAAAGCAAGAATAAATATAGAATGAGCGGACCTGTCGTTGCTATTGGGTACATATTTCTTTGTCCATCCGTCTTGGGGATGCTTTTTGGAGTGCTTCTACTTTTTTCTACAGGTACTGTGACAAAAGATGCTGTAGAACGTAAAGCTAATGAGATTAGAACCTCATTATCAGAGGCTAAAATACCTGAAAAAATCATAGAGAAAATAGTATTGGCTCAAAATGTTGATGAAACAGAACTTAAAGCGTTAACGCGTAAGCAGAAAGAAGCAGTTAGATTAGCAGAAAACGACAATAAGTATTCCAAAGCAGGAATGGGGCTTGGGGCAGCCTTTAGTGGGGGATTGTCAATTTTCCTATTCATTTCATCGTTTGTGGGCGGGTTGTTTGGCTGGATACTTATAATGAAGAAAAAAATATTACAATGTAACAATTGTAGTGCTGTTGTTCAGGCATCATAAAAAGAGAATATAGAATTATTATTTTGAATTAATATTGCTGAGATTATTTGACAATATATTAAATGTTAAAGGTGTAAGACGGAAATTATGCTGACAAAGAATCTCATCATTTTAAGAATCAATGCAGGTATACTGGAAGTATAGTTTATGCCAATGTCATCTTTTGAAACGCAATATCTTGTTACTCAGTACGGATTGTTAGCAGCAACAGTCTTCTTTTATTATCAGCTCGTTCGAAATGACAATCGGAGAGATAAACGATTGGTTGAGGCTGAAATTAAACACTGGTGTAAGTGTGTATTCAGGCAAGTTGATTCCCCAGGCGCTCTTCAGCGAGCTGGGGAAAAAACCCGCAAAAGATTCCCTGATAAAAATAATCTCATTTTGATTGCTTATGAAGAGTTGTTTGTTGAGGAACCATCGCGAGAACGACCAGTTTTATACAGGTTTTTAGAGGCAATGGAAGGAGTGGAACCCGGGAAGTGGCCAAGCTCGGGAAAGGCGATGGCGGGAAAGCTGGACATATATAAATAGCCGAAAAGCAGATTAGCCAAGCGCTATAAATACTGATGGAAAAATACAATGAAAGTTTATGTTAGAGTAAAATATTTAATCTGCCCTGATCCTTCAGAAGAACCATCGTGTGATTGTAGGAAAGGGAGCTTAATTCTTTTGTCCTGCAAACTCCAAACATTAATTTAAAAGGATGCTGTAATGTTTTTATTTTTTCACAAGGATCAAACAGATGCTAACTCAAGATATTACAAGGGACTGCTATTCGAAGGCTTACTAAAAACATTGTTTGAGAAGTTGGGGTATAAGATAGATATACGTAGGAAAAAAAATAGCCTTGAGTATGATATTGAAGGGCAGAACCAAATTACTAGTGAAATGCTTGTTGCTGAAGCGAAAGCACACGAGAATACAATTCCAGGAAAAGATGTAGCAGCATTTGTTGGGAAATTATTCCCGTTGGGTATAATTGAAAAAAAAGTTCACGGTCTATTTGTGTCAACCTCTTCTTTTTCACCTGAAGCGGAAGATTATTTTAACCAATTGGGTAATCTCAATATAAAACAATACTGTGGAAATAAACTCTTTCTTTTGATAAATGAAAAGTTAGCATTACCAAAAACGGAAATGCTAGAAAGAAGTATCCCCAAAGGCTATGTTAAAGTTATAGATTATCTATTAATAACTGACTCGGGAATATTTAAGGTACTTATCTGCAGGTCCGATAAACATGGTACGCCTAATAGTTTCATAATATTTAATGAAAATGGTAGCGCTGTCTCAGAAGCAGCATTTCTTAAAAAGATTTGTGAGCAAGTTACAGAATTGCAAGAGTTAGAAGAAATCAGTACAAATCAAAAATCTTCTCAGATTGAAGGAAGAGTGATTGGGTCAGGGTTACAACTAAGTGCAGATTGGACAGATTACAAGCTTCCTGCATCGCCAAAATACTTTGTTGGTCGTGCTGAGACTATTAAACAAATAGAATTAGAGATTGCAAGCAGCAATACATCGCTTCTTCAAATCAAAAGCCGTTCGGGAGTAGGGAAAAGCTCATTGATGGCATTGCTCGCTGATAGATATGAGAAAAGACGAAATAAAGTTGAACTACATGATTCGAGGGATATTAAAGCTGCTCTAGATATCTTTCTTTTGATTCAAGGATTCACGGGGGCCAGGAATATTGCAAAAGATTTTAGAGAAGTTAATGAGCAAATTAGAATTTTTTCAGATTCACTAACTTGTAAAGCCCTCTTTTTTGTGGACCAATTCGAATCTACCTTTAGCAGAAAAGAAATATTTGATACTTATGAAAGTCTTTTTTCTTTGCTGTCCAATTACTCACAAAAGATCGTGACTATTATTGCTAGGAAGAATGATCAACTTACAACCTATGATGAGACAGAAATTTCGCTAGATAAAATTAATGCGAATTCAAAAAGCTTTACATTGAAGGACTTTGATAAAGCCGAAACAGTGTTACTCGTGAGAAAAATAGTTGATGCATGGGGGAGTAGTATCGACCAAGAAGTTCTTTCCTATGTGATTGAGTTTTCTCAAGGATTTCCATGGCTGATTAAAAGAACTATGGCCCATATTATCAATCAACTCAATGCAGGCATCTCTCAAAGCGAATTAATTGCCACAGGTTTAAGATTGGATGATCTTTTTAATGAGGAACTCTCTGGCCTTGATGAAGTTCAGTTAGATTATTTATCAAGAATCATTCAGAACTTACCAGCAAATTATCATCAATTGCATAAAGTTTTTGATGAAGACCCCCTTTTAAAACGAATGCTTGATCATTTGACAAGAACAAGATTAATTCGACTTTCGGGATCTACTTACGACACCTACAACGACGTACTTAAAGAGTTTGTGCTTTTTCGAAAATTGCCACAATTGAAACAGAAAACTCTTTATCGATTATCTGCTTATACAGTCATTCGAAATTTTTTAAAAATTTACACACATCCAAAATTCGACACAGATTTAGTGCAAAAGGAAACAAGTACAACTAAAGGCACCGCTTTTAATATAGTGAGAGAGTGGAAAGCACTTAACCTTGTCGAAACAACGGAGGGGGGGTGGAAAACCCCACAGATTATACTTGATGTGATTAAGCAGGGTCGGCTTGGTGATCATTTAAGACGTGAGCTAGCAAAAAATGAAGCAGTAACAGGTATTCTGAATCTAATATTGAAAGAAAGTTCAATTTCGTTACAAACTGTCCCCGAGATTTTAGTAATGGAATTTCCTTTTGTAGAAGCCAGTCTTGAAACATGGCAAGCTTATTCCAAGGCCCTACTCAGCTGGATGCAAACTTTGATGTTTATTAATATTGATAAACAAACAGGGAAGATATCTATTCCAGATTTAACCCGAGACGATATAGTAAACACACTGGGGAATTTGACAAACATTAAAGGCAAGGGGCGCCGGGGGGGAAGTGGTATCTATATTCCCAATTATCGCTTTTCACTATCTTATCAATTTGTGGAGCTGTATTCGTTGATTGGAGAATTCAACTTAGAAGAATTAAACAGTAACGAAAAAAAAGCATATTCAGATTTAAAAAATGGCGGATGGATTGAAGAAAATGTACTACTCGTAGCAGATGAAAATGAATTTATTGAAGATGCTTCAGGTTTATTCAAAGATACGCTTAGTGATTTTTGGAAAGTTGTTATGAACGGAGGAGATTTAATGTTTGAAATAAAACGTATACTTCCATCCTTATCAACAGATGGCAGCGCTTCATATGTAATTAAAGTGTTGTTAAGCTGGGGGAAGGGACTAGGAATTATTGAAGATAAAAGATATGTATATTCATCAAACAGTAAAATTGGACGGCCGAAGAAAAAAAACACTATAGCAATTAATAAAAAGCTTAAGTTGAGGAGTAGTAGGCAACAAGCTAAAACGAAGTAGGCAGATATGTTCAGATTTATCACATCTATGAAAATTCTGGACCAAATCTGGACCAGAATCTGCAAAAATTGAAAAGAGCTGGCAAAAAAGGACGAGAAGGCGGTTAATGGTTTTGAATAATTTCAGTGTTTTGATTATGTCGGTTGTGGTCTGTTGATGTTCCTTTTTCTGTCTCGGGCCCTCCTCTCCTGCGCGCCAACTCTCTCTTTACTTTAATTCTCGATAGATGCAAAAAACATTGTGAATAGTTGTACGACTACTGGGCGATAGATAGATTAAAGGGGCATCTACATTCAAGTTTCTTTTATGAAAATCCGAAAATAAATTATGCTATTTAAGATATATGTAAGGGTGTGCTATCTAAGCCTATACTTGGTCATCTGTTTAGTATGCACTTACTGTGGAACCAAAGAAGCAAATAAGGATGCAATTTCTTCATCTTCTAAGAAGTGGCAAGTCGCGAGCTTGATAGATAACAATTGTGGTATTGCATACAATCCCCAAGTGGCCATCGACCCAAATGGTAATGGTATTGCTGTTTGGAGAGAACAATGCCCGCCTCTTTCACGGCAAATTTATGCAAATTATTACAATACTAATACAGGATGGGGAACACCTACTCGAGTGTCTAGCAATTCTGGCGAGGCGGGCGCACCTCAGATTCGCATATATCCAAACGGAAATGCCATCGCTATTTGGATACAAAGTGATGGGACATACTCGAGTATTTACTCTAGTACATATACGTTCGGTAGTGGCTGGGGGCCATCTTTGTTGGTTGAAAATAATACCGGTGATGCATATCTGCCAATGATTGCAGTAAGAAGTAATGGAGATGCTATTGCAATATGGCAACAAAATGACGGTACATATACGAGCATTTATGGAAACTACTTTACCTCGAGTGTCGGTTGGGGAGTGGCCACGCTTGTGGAAAATAACATCAGGGATGCTTCATGGCCCGATTTAGGGATGAATGACCATGGTGATGCCGTTGCCGTTTGGACTCAGTCGGATGGTGTCGCCACAAGTATATATGCCAATTATTTTACCATTGCCGGTGGTTGGGCAGGAGCAACTCTAATCGAGAGTAGTAATCAAGGTGCTGGTGATCCCCAAGTAGCAATAGACGCGAATGGTGTAGCCATTGCAGTTTGGCGTCAGAATGATGGCAGCTACAACAGCATTTATGCCAATAAATATCTCAGTGGCATTGGATGGGGAAGCGCAACACTACTTGAGAGTTCAACAGGTGATGCCGGTCATCCTAAAATTTCTTTTAATCCAAATGGAAATGCCATGGCCGCTTGGGATCAGTATTCTGGAAGTGACTATTGTGCTATTGTGAACTTCTATACCTCCAATGTTGGTTGGGGAACTGCAAGCACAATCAGATGTAACTCAGATGGTCTTGATATTGCCTATTACAAAGATGGTGAAGCAATTGCAATTTTTTCATCATGGGATGGGAGTAAAGTGAATTTAGAGGCGACTAAATATGTAGCTGGCAACGGATGGAGTTCACCTGAAATTATATCTAATAACGTTGTGTCAATTGATGCTGCTCAAATTGCAACAAATCAAAATGGCAGAACTCTAGCTGTATGGGGGGTTCTAGGCGGTGTACTCGAAGACAAAATTTTCGCCAATCAGTTTGAATAATAATAATCTTGCCGGATTCAATTTTAGTTTGAAAATTTTCTGGCGCTACTTTGGCGCTAAAATCCGCAAAATGTTGTTGAGTTAACATTTTGAAATCATGGACTAATCCTGTGGAATTACTCAGTTTTGAAAAATTGGGCCCATTGCTCGTGGGCCTCGTCATTTTCTTCCGCATATCCTAGGTTGGCAGTGGGTAAATCTTTTCGTCAGGGCCAAAAAGAAGAATTTTTTTAGATGGAAACCTTGCTCAGATAGATTAGAATGCATCATATAATGACGCTCGAGCAGGATCGCGAATTTTAAGGAAACTCGTGCCCAAGACCATTTTTTACCATCTAACATATGCGGCCTTACTTGTGTTAAGCGCAGGCATTTTTACATCTGTATCCTTTTCTGCATTGGCCCATATCTTACTTTTTGTCTCTGGGTGTTATTTTTTCTGCCAAAATATTCATGCCATCAAGCTCAGTCGTTCGTC
>JAHFAA010000411.1 GCA_023250775.1 Bdellovibrionales bacterium | reverse complement strand
TGTCGGCACCCATTTTTATCGGAGGACTTAAGGGCGTATAATCGCGCAATGAACCATCTCCATAATAAATCCTATCAATCTCGATTGGTGGAAAAATTATTGGGATGGCCGAACTCGCCATAATATGTTCATGCGTAAAGCGTATTGGAAGTCCTTGGCGTTTAACGCGTTTCCAAGATTGAATATCGTTATTGGATTGAAAAAAAACCTGAGAAAGCCCTGTGCCATAATTGACCATGCTCATCGATAAGGATTCGATGATGCCCTGCTTTATCACTTCGTCGATATTCGAGAAACTAATATGCTGCTTGAGGAGTTCACGAAGAGGGGTGGTATCAAGTAGGGAGAGTGATTTGATGGTAGAATGCAAAGTTCCGAGGGAGATGGAGCGCACCCAGCGTAGCCCATTGAGCGTTAGCGAAACGGCATTGGTGACAAAAATTTGATCGGAAGATATTTTACTCCAGACATCGCGAATTTCGTGGGACAGTTCCAGCAGATTTGACTGATGGAGCTTCGAGGCGAGGAGGCAAGCATTAATTCCTCCGGCACTAACCCCGCTGACTATTTTGAAGGGCCAAGGAATTTTACTCTCGTGGCAAATTTCCAGCACCGCAGAAAGTACTCCCGCTTGATAGGCGCCACGGGCGCCACCGCCTGATAAAACCAGTCCGCATTTTTTCATGCTCAGGCCTCTCCAAGTCACGCCTATTTTAATAGTGAATGGGCCCTACAGCAATCATGTCCGCAGAGGACTTTAATACTTGGAATAAGAAACTAAATACGCCCACTCGAATTCTATTTTGGCGGCAGTCGAACGCTGAACTGTTTTTTGACAGCATCGATCGATTCACCCTTCACAATAATCTTTGATAAATTGATAGACTCGCTTTTCGCAAGTTCGTGCAGATAAATAATTGAGTCAGGGTTGATCATCATAACTTGCGCCGCCACACTATCAAGGGCAATTGGCTCTCGGCTTGCCAAGATTAAACGCATGTTCATGCGATCTTTTTCGGTTGAAGGAAGGGGGCCATTTTGAATGCCTTGCAAACCATCCATGATGGCAAAGTCGGCCTTTCGACAGAGATAAAAATCATGAATCCAGTTGTTCAACTGCGGACGCTCGTGACTGATGGCACTTCCATGGTAGGCACTGCCTTCTTGCTCGGCGTACATGCTTGGAGGAGCGGCGCCGATGGCAAGATTCTTGATCGCTCCAGTGATGACCGCATCCCAGTGTGTTTTCAATACGGGAACGCTGATAACAACCTCGGCCTGTTTAAAACGACGATTTAGGTAATATTCTTTCTGAAGCAATCCTTCTTTTAATGGCACGCGAATCAGTTCCGGTGAGTTCGGTGCATGCCACGCACCACTGCTGTTTTCCAGAGCGATGAACTCGTCAATAGCGGGCATTGATTGGGGGCCGTAGTTATAATATTTCATAGTCTCGTCGGTCGAGTTTTGTGCGCTTCCTTCCATTAAAAGAATTTTTCCTTTGGGATTAATCTCTCTAATCATTTCCGACAGAACTTTAACAATGCGCCAATCTGTTGTGACACCATTGGCCTCCTTCGTGAGCAGTTGATCGTTGAGATCGCGTGTCGCCACAAGATTGGGCTTAATGACCACAGTATTTCCGTTTTTGATAAAGGATTGTAGGCCCCCGACAAGATTAATGGCACTTTGAACCATGCTACGAATTTCCTGGAGATTCAAGTTTGTCGAATCTGAAGCGTGGGAAGAAACAATCGAGACTACTGGAGGCGAAGAGGCAAACACAGGAGGCCCGAACATGAACATCATAAGGCATAAAAAAAGTTTTAGCATTTCAGTAATCACCGGCCCCTCAGGGTCTTCCGGTTTTTTCCAGGGAACATCAGTGTCGGGATCTGTCGGGGACTCCTCAGGTTTTTTCCAGGGTGCATCAGCATCAGTCTGAGTCGGTTCCTCATTTGGCGGCAAAGTTGGTTGTTCACTCGAATGATTTTTCTTTTTTGGGCCCATACAAGAATCCTTTTGCATAAGCATACCCGAGCTTCGGCCCTCTCAATAATGACCTTAATCAATGGGATCAATGTTCTGAATCGTGAGTCAGCTTTTTTATATTCAGAAGACCTTTGATTTGCTCATCTGTTAATAACTTCTTTTCTCTTAACAGTTCCTGCACGGACTTCTTCGTCAGCACGGCCTCTTTGGTGATTTCTGCTGCCTTCTCGTAACCAATGACGGGGGAAAGTACGGTGGCGATCTGTGAGGTTTGCAGTGCGTACTTTTCACACTGATCAACATGAGCGCTGATTCCAATTATACAACGCTCGCGTAACGCTTGGAGTGCATGAGTCATAATCAGAGTGGATTCCAAGGCGAGATGGGCCATCACAGGCATCATCACGTTGAGCTCAAGTTGTCCCGCTTGCATGGCATAGGCCATGGCGGTGTCATTTCCCAAAACTTTAAACATCACCTGATTTCCCATTTCAAGAATGGATGGGTTGACTTTGCCAGGCATAATACTTGAACCCGGTTGTGAGGCCGGAAGAGAAATCTCACCGAGACCGTTATTGGGCCCGGAGCTTAAGAGCCGCAAATCGTTTAGAATTCGAGTCAGCTCAAGTGCGCAGGCGCGCAAGGCATTGGAGTAAATCATCATGGGAAGCTTCGATTGCATCGAGGCAAATAAGTTTGTGGCCAGGCCGAGTTCGGAATCATGAAAAAATTCCTGCAAGTAAGTGATGATCGCAGACCCATACCCATGGGGTACATTGATTCCTGTGCCGATGGCCGAACCTCCGATTCCGAGGACTCGCAAAGAGTCCTGAGCGTGACAGAGCAGCTCTTTGAGTTGCTCCATGGTGGTGTGATAGGCCGAAAACTCTTGCCCAAGTCGCATTGGAACAGCGTCTTGCAAATGGGTTCGTCCAGATTTCAGAACTTCATCAAATTGCTTCGCCTTAGAAGCAAATTCCTGGCCGAGTTGCCCAAGCTCAAGAACGAGTTCACGAGACATGACCAGCGTTGTAAGTTGCATGACTGTCGGATAAGTGTCGTTGGTACTTTGAGACATATTAACATCATCATTCGGTCTAATATGCTTATATTCGCCGAGTTTTCCGCCCAGTAATTCATTCGCCTTATTGGCAATAACTTCATTGGTATTCATATTTTGAGAAGTTCCCGCACCGGCCTGATAAACATCGATGATAAAATGTTTTTGAAAATCAGTTTTTAAGAGCGAGTCAATGGCAAGGACGATGGCATCGGCCTTTTGGGGTGCGAGCACATTTAATTTTTTATTTGCTAAGGCCGCCGCCTTTTTTAGCAGGAGATAGCTGCGATTCAATTCTGGATAGATTTGTGTGCCACTAATCTGGAAATTTTCAAAGGCGCGAAAGGACTGAATGCCATAATAGACCTCATTGGGAATCTGGCGCTCTCCAAGACTATCTTTTTCTGTTCGAAACCCAACCGTGCTCATCATAAAATGCTGTTTTGGTTAGGATGGTTCGCCGATGATGAAACATATGGAAACTAGATGATTTTCTTTGCGAGAAACGAATCCATCCTCAAGAAATCCTGAAAAAATTACCGTTTTGTGGCACCAAATTCCAAACTTCTATATAAAGGCA
>JAHFAA010000410.1 GCA_023250775.1 Bdellovibrionales bacterium | reverse complement strand
CATCCCTAGACAATTGCGGAGTTTGAGGAAGGGGCAAGGTGCGCTCTCTCACTTGCACGGGAATGGTGGCAGGTTTGAAAGTCTCGGCAATCATAAAACGTGTTTGAACTTTATGCGTTCCCACCATAACGTCTAAATTATATTGGGGATATTCGGCGGAGGGCACATTGACCGGACGATAGGGCAAATCATCCTCGCCGGAAACCGTGATCCAACCCAGGCCTCGGCGCTCGGGCGAATTTCCATAGGGTAAAACATTGGCGACTTTATAAGCGCGATCAAGCGCCTGACCGCTGGCCGCCAGCAATTGCTCTCGCGTATATTTTGCCGCCGATGGGTCTCGCTGCAAACTTTCCAAAACCGTCTGCTCATTCATTTTTCCGGTGTAGTGAAGGACATGAAAGTTGGACATGGAACGTTTGCCGGTGACACTCAGGTCAGCATAGGCATTTCCAAAATCGCCTGAACCCGCCAGGTAGCGAAGCGCCGCCTGATGCAAATCAAAAACGGGATCGGCGCGCAAAGCGGCCTGGCGGACGTCGCGGTCGAGTCGTCCTTCCTTTTGTAAAAGAAAGGGAGGAGCTTTGTAGAAAAAAGCATTCTCACAACTCTCCTCACCGTTTGGAGTGATCATGTGGATGTTATCAGCAATGACGGGAAAGGCATGAGCGCCAGTCACGACGAAGAATGAAATTAATAAAATAATCTTCAAACTGAGTGTCATCTGGATGATTGTACATAGTCCGCGATTATTTATCATTCAGGATGAAATCTTTTCAAAACCTAACCACTTGAAATGTCGGTATCGGGTCTACGCTTGCGCTTTCTCCACAGTCTCTTTTCTTGCCTTCGCCCAGTCATACTCACCTTCTTTTGAATATAGGCTTGCTCGCGCTCCAGCTTTAAAAAGCTTTTAAAGCGTGCCTCATCCAGACGCCCGTCATCCAGGGCCATCTGGACCTGACAGCCTGGTGTGTTTTGATGAGTGCAGTTGCTGAACTGGCAGTGGCCTTGAAGTTCTTTGATGTCGCTGAACAGATCGTCGATCCCGGCGCTGTCGCTCTCCCACAATTGGATTTCGCGAATCCCGGGCGTATCGATAATGGCGCAACCATTTTCCAGAAAAAATAAAGAGCGAGAAGTAGTGGTATGCCGCCCTTTATCGCGCTCTTCACTAATTCCTTGCGTCTCTTGCACCTCTTGCCCAAGCAGAAAATTGGTCAACGTCGACTTCCCCACTCCCGAGGAACCCAAGAAGGCCACGGTCGAATCCGGCAGGAAATATTTTTTTAGTTTCGCCATCGTTTCAGCTTGATGGGCGGAAATCACATGCACCTCAATCTCGGGAGCAACCGCTGCAATTCTTTTCACGGCATCCTCAATCGTTTCTGGTTGCACCAAATCGGCCTTCGTGAGCACGATCACCGGCGTGATTTGGCCATCCTTGATCATGACGATGGAACGCTCCAGACGTCGCAGATTCAAATCCATATTTAAAGACGTCAGGTAAAAAACGACCTGCAGATTACTGGCAAGAATCTGTTCGCTATACGCATCACCCGCCGCTTTGCGGGTCAGGTGAGAAGTCCTGGGAAAAACCTCTTCAATTCGTGCCAAACAATTATGCGGATCATAGGAACACAGCACATAGTCGCCCACGACCGGCAGGGCCGATGGCACCACGGCCTCATGACGAATTTTCCCGCTTAAAACCGCTCTCACCTCTTCATTTTCAATTTTTACTTGGTAACTATTTTTCTCTTCACGCAGAACTCGCACTTTATAGACGCAGCTCTGCCTCTTCACTAAATTCAATGAACTCATGGATAACCTCAAATTAAATTTGCCTACAAAAAATTTGCAGGCGGAGGTCTCCGCTAAAAAAAATTAGAAAAGAAAAGATGTGCGGAGACCATTTACCATCTTTGCTGATGTGTTTTTTGCAATCATATGGCCTCCTTTTATGAAAAATTATTTTGGTATTGGGTGCAATATAACAGTTTTAAAAAAATTGTCAAAAGCACCACACTTTCTTAAAATTGAAACTAAAATTTATTTACGGATTTACAGGCACTTGAAAAAGAGAATTCAAGAGTGTGCCCAGGCGTTCTCCGCCCAATTGCAAGCGACTCCTCACAATTTCCCGCGCTTTTTGGGCATAGGTCTCGTCGATGACATTATTAGAAAAATTATAGATCTCATTTCGAAGCGCCATATCTTCATTCAAAACTTCAAGAAGGGTGAATTCTTTTGCGGGCGCAACATTACTGTCGAGATCCATCACGAGCTCTTCAACAAATCCGCTGTCCCATAAAGCATGTAAATTGATCGTTTTACCTTTGTAGGTAACTTTCACTAAATTTCCGCCCTTGTCATCGGGCCTTCCGACATGAAGAGGTTGATGGATATCACCCATAAAATGAACGACAAATTTCAAGGCCTCGATCCTTTCCTGCACCGTTGTTTGCGTGTTCTTCAAGACCTCGATTTGTTTTTCCAGGGCCTGAACCACATCGCCTTTTGGGTCGTGAGAGATAGTTTCGTAGCTCTCACCATCCGGGATATCAGCAAAATGCCAAGGGGCCGTATATTTGTAGGCGGGTGTGCTGCGAACCTGATCCGGCCAATTGCTGATGTCGGCCAGCTTCTGATTGGGAATAAGTTTCGCCACTTCAGCTTTGGCCTGAGAAGTGAGAGTCGCCTCTGCCACATTGGCCACGATTTGATGTCCCAGGGCACCCCAGGCATAGGCCTTTGAGTAGAGGAGAATTAACGATAACTGAACTAGAAAAAAAACACGTTTCATGCATTCTCCAAAGTTAGTTCCCTATAAGCTTTGGTTAATGATGAATATTAGTCAAGATTGCTCAAACTGATATCTTCTGTCATTCGCGAATGCTTTTTTTGAACAGACAATCCAGCATCTTCTTCAGTTCCACTTTCACAGGGGGAAGTTTCACTTTAGAAAAGTCCGGATGGTCAAAGTCAAACATGTCGAGCATCGGATCAGCATTGGCATCACGCGCTGTCAGTGCTGGAACGTTATATTTGACCTCAATAAATTTCAAGATGGACGTATGATCATAAACATTGTGGGAAACATGATGCTTTTTAGACCAAGGTGAGATGACCATCGCCGGCACGCGAGCACCATAACGATCAAAGTGCGCTTTCAGTGTCTGGCCTTTATCAAGGATAGGTTCGATGGCATCGGGCGCACAGGCGCGAGGTGGGGAAACGTGATCATAATTTCCGCCGCCTTCGTCATAGGAAATAAAGACCGCCGATTTTTTCCATGAAGGGCCATCCATGAGGGCCTGCAAAGTTTTGGCCGTGGCCTTCTGATTGATCTGAAAATTTGTCGGGGGGTGCTCTTCTCCCAGGATGGTGGAATTCTCAATGAAAACAACCTGAGGAAGGCGATTTTCGTCGGCATCTTTTTTAAAACGCGAAAGCAGCTTGAAATGTTTGAGATTGCTCACCACCATTTTGGTGAACAGCATGACGTTGGAATAATCGGCATGATAGTAGCTCCAGGAAACTCCGGCCTTGTTAAGGGCGTCGAAGATGGTGGGTTGCTTCCAACCTCCCTTGAAAAAATTGGGCAATTTATTTGTCACCCGGCCAAAGGAA